>JAGRJZ010000003.1 GCA_020442505.1 Alphaproteobacteria bacterium
ACGCGCAGGGCGAGGACGTGGTGGCAGGCATTCGCACCCCACAGTCCCTGACGATCAAGGGGAAGGAAAAAGACGGCAGCGCTCTGCCCGCGATGGAGGAAACCATGCCGAGCGTCTTCCGCCAGCTCGACGCGGTGCGGGAAACGCTGGAAGCGCATTACCGCGACATGCAGGACATCGAATTTACGGTTCAGCAGGGTACGCTTTATATGCTTCAGACGCGGACCGGCAAACGTACGACGGCCGCGGCGCTAAAGATTGCGGTGGACATGGTGGCGGAAGGCCTGGTCACGAAGGAGGAGGCGTTGCTCCGGATCGATCCGCAAGGGCTCGACCAGCTGCTTCATCCGACATTGGATCCGCAGGCCGACAAGACGATTTTGGCGAAGGGGCTCGCGGCCTCCCCCGGCGCGGCCAGCGGCGCGATCGTCTTCAGCGCCGACGAGGCCGAAGCGCAGGCGGCGGACGGAAAGAAGGTCGTTCTGTGCCGTCAGGAAACCTCACCCGAGGATATTCACGGCATGCACGCCGCGCAGGGGATTTTGACCACGCGCGGGGGGATGACCTCCCACGCGGCCGTTGTGGCCCGTGGGATGGGCACGCCCTGCGTCGCCGGGGCCGGGACGATCCGTATCGACTACGCGGCGCAGACGATGGTCGTGGGCGATGTTGTCCTGAAGGCCGGGGAGACGATCACGATCGACGGCGCGACGGGGGAGGTCATGAAAGGCGCTGTGCCGACGATCCAGCCCGAATTGTCGGGCGATTTCGGAACCGTTATGGGGTGGGCCGACGCGATTCGGCGGATGAAGATTCGCGCCAACGCCGAAACCCCGGCCGACGCCCAGGTCGCGCTTGATTTCGGGGCGGAGGGGATCGGACTGTGCCGCACGGAGCATATGTTCTTCGACCCCGACCGGATCCAGAACGTGCGGGAAATGATCGTCGCAACCAGCGCACAATATCGCCGCGCAGCGTTGGAAAAGCTTTTGCCGGCGCAGCGGGACGACTTCACGCAGCTTTTCAAAATCATGGCCGGGCGGCCGGTGACGATCCGCTTGCTCGATCCGCCTTTGCACGAGTTCTTGCCCCAA
This sequence comes from Alphaproteobacteria bacterium, assembly GCA_020442505.1. Lineage (GTDB taxonomy): Bacteria > Pseudomonadota > Alphaproteobacteria > Micavibrionales > Micavibrionaceae > JACKJA01. Next base: position 1,095 of record JAGRJZ010000003.1, read on the forward strand.
ACGGACAAGGATATCGCGGCGTTTTCCCAGGCGAGCGGGATCGAGGAACGCCGTGTGCGGGAGCGCTTGAGCGCTTTGCATGAAATGAACCCGATGCTAGGGCATCGCGGGTGTCGTCTGGGGATTAGTTTCCCCGAAATTTACGAGATGCAGGTCCGCGCGATTTTGGAAGCCGCGCTGGCGGCAGGCGCCGGGACCGCGCCGGAGATCATGATTCCTCTGATCGCCACGGCGGCGGAGTTTTCACTGATGAAAGAGCTGGTGGACGAAACGGCGGAAGAGGTCTTCGCGCAGGCCGGCGGCGAACGCTGCGCCTATATGGTCGGGACGATGATCGAGCTGCCCCGTGCGGCTTTGACGGCGGACGATGTCTCCGGGGCGGGCGCGGAGTTTTTCAGCTTCGGCACCAACGATCTGACGCAGACGGCTTTGGGCCTCTCGCGCGACGATGCCGGACAATTCCTGCCGGCTTATGTCGAGCGAGGCGTCTTTGCCAGGGACCCGTTCGTGACGATCGATCGGGACGGGGTCGGGCAGCTCGTCAATATCGCGGTTGAAAAGGGTCGTGCCGCTCGGCCTGATCTGAAGCTGGGGATCTGCGGAGAGCATGGCGGGGATCCGGCCTCTATCGGGTTTTTCGAGGAATCCGGGTTGGATTACGTATCCTGTTCTCCGTATCGCGTTCCGATCGCGCGCCTCGCCGCCGCGCAGGCGACAATCCAGAGTGGTAAATAGGGCGTAGCCTTCCAGGGGATCATGGTGTAGATTGGTTTGTTATGAAGGGCGCTTTTCTCGTTTTTATCTCTTGTTTGGCCTTGTCCGCTCCGGCATGGGCGGAGGAGCCGGCCTTGCCCGCGGGGTTGGGCGGCGTGCCGCCTTCCTCCTCTGAGCCTTCTTTGCCCGCAGGATTGGGCGGTGGGGACGAGCCTCTCCTGCCGGCCGGTCTGGAGACTGCGCAAACGGCCGAAGAAGAGGAACCGGATCCGTTTTTTACGGAGGAAGATTTCGAAGAGCGGACAGGTTGGAACGACGCACTACCGTTCGATCTGTCGGGTTTCTGGGAGGCGCGGGCCGGGCGCAGGCTGCAATCCGATTCGTATGAAAAGGACGCCTCTCTCGGAGAGACCCGCTTGCAGCTTCAGGCGGATAAGGATTTCGGGCCTTTCGCATCGCGCGTAACGGCCGATTTTCTCTACGATCCGGTCTTGAACCGCCACCGGATTAATCTGGACGACGGGGCCGGTTGGCTGGATTTGCGGGAAGCCTGGGCCTCTTTCTCCCCGCTCGATTTTATGGACGTGAAAGCCGGGCGGCAGATTTTAACCTGGGGCACCGGGGATCTGGTTTTTATCAACGATCTGTTTCCCAAGGACTGGAACGCCTTTTTCATCGGGCGGGACGTGGAATATTTGAAGGCGCCGTCGGATGCGTTGAAGACCTCCGTATTCAGCGGCTTTGCGAATCTCGACGTGGTCTACACGCCGAATTTCGACGCGGATCGGGGGATCGACGGTCGGCGGATTTCCTTTTATAACGGGAATTTGGGCCGGCTTTCCGGGCGGGATTTCCCGGTCATACCGGACCGGCGCGGGAATTGGTTCGCCGAGGACGAAGTCGCACTGCGGCTGTATCGGAACTTCGAGGCGTTCGAAACCGCGCTCTACTATTACGATGGATACTGGAAATCTCCCGCGGGCCAGACGGCCGGGGGGGTGGCGACCTATCCCGGGCTACGCGCGGTGGGGGCGTCGATCCGCGGCCCGATTTTTCAGGGGATCGGGAATCTGGAGACCGGCTATTACGACAGCAAGGACGATCCGGACGGAAACAATCCCTTGATCCGTAATGCGGAATACCGGTTTCTGGCGGGGTACGAGCAAGAAATCGCGACCGAATTGACGGCCGGGCTGCAATATTATCTGGAGCGGATCGATAGCTATGACGCCTATCGCGCGACGCTTCCGACAGGTGCGTTTCAGAGGGATAAGAATCGCCATATGATCACGCTGCGCCTGACGAAGCGGATGATGGACCAGAATTTGACCGCGTCGCTTTTTACGTTCTGGAGCCCTTCGGACGACGACGGTTATGTGCGCCCGAAAATCAACTATAAACTAAACGACCAATGGACCGTCGAAGCGGGTGGAAACGTCTTTTTCGGCGACGATCGCCGGACGTTTTTCTCCCAGTTCGAGGATAACTCAAACGCCTATGTCAGTATGCGGTATAGTTTTTAGGCGGGGGAAGGGCCGTATCAAATACCGCTGAGCGTTTTCTGCATCTTTTTGAGCGTACCGACAATGGCTGTGTAGCGGCCATATTGCGCTTCCGGCGCCAGGGCCGCAAAACGCCTCGCGTTCTTCACGTCTTCCTTTTCCAGCAAATCAAGATCGGTGCCGTAAAGAAACAGATTCTCCGGCGTGATACTGACGGCCTGCGCCACGAGATTCACGTCCAGCGCGGGATCGGCTCGGACCGTGTAATCCCCGGGTTTCACCTGTTCGAACGTGTAAAACCCGTCGAAGCCGGTCATGGATTCCTTGACCACGGCGCCTTGCGCATCGACCAGTTGCAGCCGCAGGCCAGGAACAGACTTCCCGTTTTCAAAGAAGGCCGTCCCGTCGATCAACCCGGCTTCGACCAGCGGGATTCTGACCCCTTGGGCGACCCCGGGACGCAACAAAACCCGATATCCGTCCTTCATCGGGACCAGAAACGGGTTCTCGGCGGAGCCGGGATCGAAGGTCAAAGCCGCGTAATCGCCCGCTTCCGACTGGACATCGGTCAGGTATCCTTCGTCGTCCGCCGTCACGGTTTTCCGATCGTTCAGCAAAAGGCGCGTATCGGGAACCGGCTCATCCCCCGCATCAAAAACGCCGTCGAGGTTCTTGTCTAAAAAGACATGGCCATAGAGAGCGTTTTGCAGCCGCTGGCTGCGGCTGCTGGCGATGTAACGGCCGTCCTTTCCGAACGGGGCCAGAGAGGTCGACGCCCGCAGAGCTATTTTATAGCCGTCGTCCTTTTGCCAGTTTGTTTGTACCCCGCCCAGAAACGTCCCGAAATCGTAGTTGATATTGGCGCCGATTTTCGAGCGGTCGTCCTGGAGATCCTGCCCGACGGTGAGCCCTGCGCTTAATTTGCTGGACGGGCGGTAGAGAATGTCGGCGGTGAACTCGTCCAAAGCGAAATCGGGCCGTACGTCGTAATCCAGGATTGATCGTAACTGCCATTCACGGTTGATCCGCCAGCTTCCGTCCAGACGCCCGCGCACGGTCGATAGCTGGCGATCCCGTAGGGTCGTGCGTAAATTGCTTCCGGCGCGGAAATCTCCGTGGGAAATTGTCTGACCGACCTGCAGCGTGCTGGTTTCCAGGCCGTTGGCGCGTTTTTGATGCAGGGCGGAAACGTTAAAACCTGTGGGGCCCAGCGGCGTTTTGATTCGCTTGCTCGCGCGGAACTGGGCGTCGAGGGTTCGCGCGGATTCATCATAACCGGCACGATCGCTCTCGAAATCGTGGAACAGCGCGGTTCTGAGATTCAGGTTCCATCCTTTTAAACTTGTGGAGGCACGCCCGTCGATCCCGTACCCGCCGCCGATCTGGTTATAGGCCTCGAGCTTACCCGTCACCGGCCCGAGGGAGGTGTTTACTCCCGCGGTCAGATATTGTTTTTCGCCTTCCCGGGTCATGCTTTTGCTGGCGCTTCCGAAAACCGTTAGGTTCCGGCTCAGGCCATGGGTGACCATTCCGCTATAGGCGATTCCGTTGTTTTGGGCGTTATCAGTTGTATCAAGCGGGACGAAATCCCTCGACGTGTCGACCAGGCTTGCCTCGTAGAACGTTTCACCGGGGGCGGCGAGGCTGCTGCCGATCCGGTATTCCTCGTTCCGTTCTTCGACCTGCCCCTGGGGCCCGTAGAGAACCGTCCGGATTTTGTTTCCCCCCGCCTGAAGTTGAACGGAGTCGAAGCGATATTGGCCGGTTTCTCCCACGATGCCGAAATCGATCAACTCGTTATTGCGGTAGATTTCTATTTCCCAGCCGGGGGTTGCCGTTCCCTCGATCGTGACTTCGTCGAAAACCTGACGGCGCTTTAACGGGCGGGAAGACACGGAAACGCCTCGCCCGGCATTGGAGCCTCTGATCCACTCGGATGTGCGGGCGCTGACGTCGCCGATGCTCAGATTGCGAACGCCCAGCGGCATTGTCTCCGCCCCGAAGGCCTGCCGCTCCAAAGTCAGGCGCAGCTGATCCGGCAGATCGATTTCCCCGTCGCGATACCCCAGATTCATGCTGTAATCCGCAGAAAAGCCGAGCAGGTCGTTTTTCCCCGCCAAAAACAGCCGGGCGTCTTCCCTTTTCTCGGCGTCGTTCCAGCTGGCGTCGCTCGTCAGATCAATGATCGGCGGGCTATAGAGACGATAAGGGTTTTGGACGTTTTGAAAGCCGGTGAAATCAATCTCGTCCGTATGTTTGTTTAGAAATGATTCGTGTTTCTTTTCTCGCTCTTCCTTCAGTTCGTAGGGCAGTTTATAGGCCGTGCCGACATTCAACCGCAGCGCCCCCATATCGATCGTCAGATCAAGCGGCCATATCCGGTTCAGGACGTCGGCGCGCACGTAAACATCGCCAAATCCGCCGCCCTGGTCCTGCACAAAAATATCCTCCGGCTGCAACGGGAACGTCTCCCCGCGTAGCGTATAAGACAGGTTTTTAGCGTCGATTAGGAAACGGTTTTCCGGCTCTAAAAACCATCCTTCGATGGTGCCGTGACGCAGATTCGTCTCCGCAGAAAAACCAACTATTCGTGCAAGATCACCCGCAGGTAAATACTGCGCGTCGTCTTCAAAGGACTGAAATCCCAGAATTGCCGGGGCAAGCAACGTGTCGTGCCGCCGTGCTTCCAGAATAAGCTCGAACCGTTCGGAGGTCGTATCACCGGGACGGAGTTCTTCGACGCTGCGCGCATAGGCGGGGGGAGAGCTCATGACAAAACCACCTATGCCGACCGCAGCGAGAAAGAGGGCCGTAAACAGACGACTACGGGAGCGTTGCAAACAAAAAGCGGTCATGAGAGCAAAAGACAGGGTTAAATTTATCCCCATATTTATAGCATAGAGAACGCGAATTCCCAAAAAAAATTGTGGATAAAACAATCGCAGCATTTTTGACGGGAGAGCCTTGCTCTCTTTCGCGACACGCAGCAAAAAAGACATTGACGCGCGCTTTCAAGCCGAACGGTTTTTCCGTCTGTTTCGAACGACGAAACGATCGGGCGAGAGGGCCCGGACGGTCTGCGCGCTTTGGGAAAGAGGCGTTTCGGCGATCAAATCTGCCAACAACGCCGCCCCGGCGAGGCTCGTGATCACGCCGTGCGAACCATGGGCCGTACTCACGTAGAGACCGGGCGCGTCCGGCACCGCGCCGATCACGGGAAAGCGATCTTTGGACGCGGTGCGTAAGCCCGCCTGGCCACCGATAATTTCTGCACCTTCGGCCAGCGCAGGCGCATAGCCGGCAAGACCGCGCAGATTGTCACGATCGTCTTCCGGCAAAATTGCGGTATGATCCAACCATTTTTGGAAAGTCGAGCCGACGACATGCACGCCGTCCTGCGTCGGGGTGAGATACCCTCCGTAACACAAATTGCAGCGAAGCTTTTCCGTCGCCGGTGTCGGAGACAACCATGTGACTTGTCCCCGGACGGTATGAAGCGGCAGATCCGCCGTCTGTGCAAAGCGCAAGACGCCCGCCCCGCAGGCGAGAATAACGACATCAAAGTCTTCCCCGTTCACGGACCAGGCGGCGGAACTCGATCTCGTCAGGGTCGTTACCGGAGAGACCAGACACACCGTCGTTTCGGCCGCGTACAGCGCGCACAGCGCGGCAGGATGAACGACCCCGCCCCCGGGAAGCCACAAGGCCGGATACGTCAGCGAAACCCCCGCAAGAACGGAGGCTTCCGCCGCGTCCACAAGACGAACGGCATCGGCGGGCCACAGACCGCTTGTCAGGAGGCTCCGAAACCGTTTTTCTTTCGTCTCATCTGTCACGAGATGCAACGTGCCACAGGGGTAAAACCCGCTTTGCGACGGGAGCGTTTTCAGAACCCGCCCTGCAAACGCGAAGGCGGAGGCGTAAAAATCGGCCATCGGGTTCCTTTGCGCATAAAGCCGGGGATTTAACATTCCGATCCGGTTCCCCGATGCGCCGGCGGCAAGAGAACCGGATTCCTCGAACAAGACCGGGTCGTATCCCCGTTGCTGCAAAATATAGGCACAAGCCGTTCCCGCCAATCCGCCGCCGATGATGGCGATCTTTTTTAACCTGCCTCTGTGCCTCCGTGATGCGCTTTCCCCGGCAAGAACTCCAACCGTCATGTCTTTTTTTCGGCCGAAGCCTGGCGTTTTGCGCACTGAAAATCCGGCGGCTTCCAAGCTCCTGCGGACAAATCCGGCGGCTGTGAATGTGGCAAAGGTCGCGCCCGGGGCGCTTAACGCCGCCATGGCTCGAAACACGGTGTCGGTCCACATTTCCGGGTTTTTGGCGGGTGTAAACCCATCCAGAAACCATGCATCCACCCCGCGCGGCACGATCAGATTCGGCAGGGCGTCGTTCACGTTGTCGAAGACAAGGGTCAGCGTAACCCGGGAAGTCAAAGATACCCGGTGGAAGCCCGACAGGCGCACGGGATAGGAATCGAGATAACGCGCAAGGCGCACGTCTCCTCCTGCGCCCATCGCGTCCTTCATCGGGGAAAGCGCGTTTTTTATATCCGTGGCGGATAACGGATATTTCTCGAACGACACGAAATGAAGGCGCTGGTCGGACGTCGTGGTTTCTTCGAAACGCTGCCAGGCGGCCAGAAGATTCAGCCCCGTGCCGAAACCGGTCTCGGCGATGGTAAAATGATCCCGGTCTTTCCATGCCGCGGGCAGATCGTTCCCCGCCAAGAACACATGCCGCGTCTCGGCGAGCCCGCCGTCACGCGAAAAGTAAACATCGTCAAAGCGCGCGCTGTAAAGAGTGTCCCGGGTCATATTTTCTGATCGCCTCTTGATCCTTTGATCTATCGCGTCCATAGTTATTCTGCAAACAGAATAACAGAGAAACAACGATGACAACGAATCCGCTGCTGCGCCCGTCCCCGCTTCCCAACCACGCGCCGGCCTTTGATAAAATTACGGAGGCGGATTATGTGCCCGCCGTAGAGGCCGCCATCGCGGACGCGCGTGCCAATATTGCACAAATCAAAAACAATTCCGCCCCGGCGGATTTTGACAACACCATCGTGGCGCTGGAGACGGCCTCCGAAACGTTGGGATTGGTCACTTCTGTTTTTTATAATCAGCTTTCGGTCATGGGCGGAGACAAGCTCCAGGCGCTGGCCGAAAAAATCGGCCCCGTCAGCGCCAATTTCTCGGCCGATATCATGCACGACAAGGATTTGTTCGCCCGAGTCAAAGCCGTGCGCGATGCTGGAACGGACGGCCTGACGCCCGAACAGACGATGTTGCTGGACGACACTTATAAAGGGTTCGTGCGCAGCGGCGCGTTGTTGGACCCGGCGAAAAAACAGCGCTTGCGGGAAATCAGCGAGCGCATGTCGGTTCTCTCTCCGCAATTTTCGAACAATGTCACGAAATCCGCCGAGGCGTTTGAATTGCTGATCGAAGACGAGGCGGATCTGTCTGGACTGCCGGCATCGGCCATCGCCGGCGCCGCGCACGCCGCGGAAGAAAAGGGCCATGCCGGAAGATGGCTGTTTACGCTGGACGTTCCGTCCTACGCCCCCTTTATGCAGTTCGCGGATCGGCGTGATCTCCGCGAGAAACTCTGGCGAGCTTTTTCCAACCGGGCCTATGGCGACGCGTACGACAATTGCGCGACGTTGTTGGAAATCGTGCGGCTGCGGCACGAGCGCGCGCAGCTTTTGGGCTATCAAACCCACGCTCATTTCGTGCTGGAGGAACGCATGGCCGAACGGCCGGAGACGGTGGAGGATTTCCTCCGCACGTTGCAGGAGACCTACAAACCCGCCGCGGAGGACGATCTGGTCCGTTTGAAGGACTTCGCCAAAACGCAGGGGCACGACGGGGACCTGAAACCATGGGATGTGGGGTATTATAGCGAAAAACTGCGGCAAAGCCTGTTTGACTTTTCGGACGAAGATTTGCGCCCTTATTTCCCGCTGACCGCCGTTCTGGAGGGCGTTTTCGCGCATTTCAGCGCATTGTTTCATCTGCGCTTCGCCCCGGCAGGGGACAAATATCCCGTCTGGCACCCGGACGTCAAGGCGTTCGAGGTTTTCGATCTGACTGATGAATCGTTCCTGGGTACGCTTTACGCCGATTTCCATCCGCGGACGGGAAAGCGAGGGGGAGCCTGGAAGACCTCTTACCGGAACGCCGGCCTGTTTCGCGGTAAAAACGAGCGGCCGCTCGTATCCATCGTTTGCAATTTTACCAAACCAACCAAGGACAAGCCGTCCCTTCTGACGCATAACGAAGTTCTGACGTTGTTTCACGAGATGGGCCACGCTATGCATGCCTTGCTGGCTCGCGGGACGTATCCGTCCCAGAGCGGCACAAACGTTCTGTGGGATTTTGTCGAGCTGCCGTCTCAATTGCAGGAAAACTGGGCATATGAGAAAGCCTGTCTGGATCGTTTCGCCCGCCATTACGAGACAGGCGAAGCCATCCCGGCGGCGCTGATCCGCAAGATCCAGGACGCGAAAAACTTCATGGCCGGGTGGGGCGGACTGAGGCAGACAAGCTTTGCCGCTTTGGATATGGCCTGGCACACCCAGGACCCGACGAAGATCACCGATCCGGCCGCCTTTGAAGACGCCGAGATCACCGCCTTCGCGTTGTTCCCGCGTTTGGGGGGGCCGCAATCGGCCGCTTTCAGCCATATTTTCGCGGGCGGATACGCGGCGGGTTACTACAGCTATAAATGGGCCGAGGTTCTGGACGCGGACGCTTTCGAGCTGTTTCAGGAGCGCGGCCTGTACGACCGTCCCACGGCCGAATCCTACAAAAACGAGATCTTGGCCAAGGGCGGAAGCGAGCATCCGCGGATTCTCTATCGCCGCTTCCGGGGCCGGGACGCCGATCCAAACGCTTTGTTCCGGCGAGAAAATTTGAAAAACGTGTCCTGACGACTAAAGGCGCCATAAATTAACATAAAATTATCCCTTTATAGGTTACCATAAAAAGCAAGTGTTGCTTTTTTGACCATAAAGGGGAGAGCGCGTTTTGGCTGTTCGCACGCACAGACTGTCTTTTTTGCTTCTCGCGCTGATGGGAATCGGCGTTGTTTTATCGGCCACAATGACAAGCGGCCCTCCGGCGGCGCAAGCCGGAATCGCGGACGTCCCGGTACCGCCAGTTCAGGAGCGCGTGATCGACGCAGCCGCTGGCCAGGATCTGATCCGCAGTCATCTGGACGCGATGCGGAGCCGGAACGCGGAGGCCGCCTTTGTTCTGACGACCCCTCGCAGCCGGGACCACTATGCCACCGCCGCGGCTTTTTTGAACGATATGCGCTTTGCGGGCCGCGCGTTGTATAATAGCGAGGATGTTACGTTTCTGGAACACTGGCAGGTCGGGTCGTCTCTTTTACAAAAGGCCCTGATCAATACCCGCTACGGCGAGGAGGGCGTTCTGGTGGTTTTCCGTCTGGAGGAATCCGATAACGGATCCGGATGGCTGATCGATTCTTTCTCGGTTCTGACTCTGGACGCCGACGATTCTCAAGCGATTTAGGCGTTTCAACGATTTTCTATGAAAGCCTGGTTGTCATCCGGTATACTCGTCTCGTCGCTGTTCATCCGAGGAGGCCGCCCGCTATGTCGTTGTCTGAAAACCAACCCGAAGAAGTCGTGCTGAGCTGGGAACAAATTCATCAGGATTGCGACGCGCTGGCGGAAAAACTGGCCGGCCGAACGTGGCGCGGGATTATCGCCGTTACCCGCGGCGGTCTCGCGCCGGTCGCTCTTTTGTCCCGGGCGCTGGACAATAAGATGATCGAAACGCTGTGCATGGCCAGCTACGACCATCAAGACCGGGACAAGTTGACCGTGCTGAAGACGGTGGAAAACATCGGAGACGGCGCTGGCTGGCTGGTCGTGGACGATCTGGCCGATACAGGCGCGACCTTTGCAGCGGTCCGGGAAATGCTGCCCCGGGCGCATATCGCCTGTCCTTACGTCAAGCCTGCCGGCGCGCCCCAGGTGGATACGTATCTGCGGGCCTATGAAGAACAGGTCTGGCTGAATTTTCCGTGGGAGATGAGGGCCGGTTTTACCCAGGACCGGTTTGAGACCTATTGAACGTTATGCTTAAAAATCCCCAGATAACCGGCTTTCTGCGGAAAGAGACTTGCATTTTCCTGCTTCTTGCGTGTATAAACCCTTCGTTCCCCGTTGCCCGGCGAAACGGCATGCCGCGGCGGCGTCGATGAAACCCTTTTTAAAGGAGATGAAAATGCCGAAAATGAAAACCAAAAGCGGGGCCAAAAAGCGCTTTAAGCTGACCGGTCGCGGTAAGGTCAAAAGTGGCCAGGCCTTTACCAGCCACATGATGACGAACAAACCTGCTTCCATGAAACGCAAGGCGCGCCGGACGGGAGTTCTGTCCGTGGCGGATGCGCGGATCGTGTTGAAAAGCTTCCTGCCCTATGCTGGGAAGAAAAAATCAGCGGCGCCAAAGGCCGCGAAAGGGGGTAAATAATGGCTCGGACCAAAGGGGGGCCGCGCGCCCACGCACGCCATAGAAAAGTGATTAAAGCCGCAAAGGGCTATTACGGTCGCCGGAAAAGTTGTTTCCGCACCGCGGTTCAGGCCGTGGAAAAGGCCGGTCAATACGCCTATCGCGACCGCCGGGCGAAAAAGCGGAATTTCCGCGCTCTGTGGATCCAGCGTATCAACGCCGCCGCGCGTTTGAACGACATGACCTATAGCCAGTTCATGCATGGCCTGAAACTGGCCAATATCGAGCTGGACCGGAAGGTTTTGGCGGATCTGGCCGTTCATAACGAGAAAGACTTCGCCGCGATCGCCAAACAGGCTGCAGACGCGCTGAAAAAAGCGGCGTAGGGCCTTTTCCTTTTACCAAAACCGCGGGATAGCGGTTGAAACCAAAAGCAGCCTGTGAGAGGCTGCTTTTTTCTTGGGTGCGTAACAGACAGACAGATAAAAACGATGAAAATCCTTCAGATCATGGCCGGAGGAGCCCACGGGGGCGCGGAGACCGCTTTTATCGACACATGCCTCGCGCTCCAAGAAGCGGGGGAGGAGATCATCGTCGCGACCCGGAGGAACCCCCGCAACGAACGCCTGAACAAGGCCGGCATTCCGGTCTTCGTCTTGCCCTTCGGCGGCGGGATGGATGTCTACACGCCCTGGCGTCTGACCCGGATCATTCGCAAGACGAGACCTGATCTTGTCCAGAGCTGGATGGGCCGGGCCGCCGCGAAAATTCCCGCGGACCACGCCGGGGTTCCGGTCCTCTCCCGGCTTGGCAATCAATATAAGATGAAAAACTTTGCCCGGAGCGATTATTTCCTGGCTATCACCCCGATGATCCGGGACTATCTGATCGCGAACGGAATTGCCCCGGAGCGGGTCCGTCATATTAACAACTTCGCGGAAACGGAGCTTGATCCCATCCCGTTGAATCGGGCGAATTTCGATACGCCCGAACGCGCACCTCTCTTGATCGCGCTGGGCCGTCTTCATGAGGCGAAAGCCTTCGACACGCTCTTAAAAGCGCTGGCCAAGGTGCCCGAAGCTTATCTCTGGATTGCGGGAGAGGGGCCTGATCGCGGGATTCTTGAATCGTTACGAAACGAATTGGATCTAAAAGATCGGGTCCGATTTTTGGGCTGGCGGAACGATAGAGCCGCTTTGCTAAAGACGGCTGATCTCTGTGTTTTCCCCTCTCGGGAGGAAGCTTTTGGCACAGTGTTCGTACAGGCTTGGGCACAGAGAACCCCCCTGATCGCGAGCATGGCGGATGGTCCCCGTCAATTCGTTCGCGACGGCGAAGACGGAATTCTTTTTCCGATCGACGACGTGGATTCTCTGGCGCAAGCGATCCGGACGGCCCTGGACAACCCCTCTTTACGGGAAAATCTCGTAGAAAACGGTTATCGCCGCTACGAAAGAGAATTCACGAAAGCCGCGTGCGTCAAAGTGTATCAGGAATACTATCACGACATCGTTCAAGGACGTTGTAGCAAGACGTGATAGAAATGATACGTGCCCGCAGCGGGTGACGTATCACCTTCAAAACACGCGGAACGAACTCCGTCAAGGGCCGTCCCGCTGCCTTCCTCGATCAGCTTCGGCGTTGTAGCGAAGCTTCCCTGATACTTTGTCGTCGCGCTGTCCGCGTTCTCCTGCGGAATTCCGTCGATCCCGAGTTTTTCATTCAACATGGCGCAAAGAGTCCGGGTGACGTTTGGTAAAATCGCGAGCAATTCCGCATCGGTTTGATCGGCTACGGCGCCAAGACCCTTTACGTAGTTCGCGCCGGTAAAAACCCAGTCGCTCCCGTCATTGGCTCCGACGGGGGGCGCTTTCCAGGCAACGGCTCCCCCGTCCGCGTCAAAAATCTTACAGCGGGAAATACTGCAATTAGCGTTGCTATAGCCGGCCACGAAATCGTTTTCAAAACTGATGTTGTTTTCGGAAATGCGCCTTGCCTGCAGGTGCTGGGCCCCGCGTTCAAGCCTCTGCGCATAGTCCAGAATATCCGCGGCGGCGATTTCGGCCTGTCTGCGGGTCATGTTGCCCGTGCCTTCCTGCGTGCCTTGCGAGACGGTAAAAATCAACGCGGCGAAGAGCGCAATGCCGAGCATAATCAACAAAAACGCGTTGCCGCGCTCATGATCCGCGGAGCGATTATTATGCGGCATCTTTGTCTCCTTGCGCGAGGGCCTCTTGCGCGGCCATACCGGCCTTGCGGAGAATATCCTCGACCGCCGGGTCCAACGTTACCGCTGGCAGCGCCTTTTCCGGCGGGGGGGCGGGCACGATGGAAGCGGAGGCGGAAGGGGCTGGTGGCGGTGCAGACGATACCGGCGCGTCGCCCGTTTTCTTTGGCGCGAAAAAGCCCATCGGGCCGCCAGCTGGCGGTGTAGACGCAGCAGCAGCAGGGTCTTGAGACGCGGGAGGAGGGGTTGCTGCCGGCAACGGAGCCGGCGACACAGCCGCGCCTCCGCTTGTCTCCGTTGACGAACGGCTCTCCACCGCCACGGGTTCGGTTTTCGGTTCCAGATCTTCCAGCGCCCCGGTCAGGGCGTAAACCCCGACGATCGCGGACATACCGGCCCGGATCGGCTCAAGCCCGGCTTTTTCGCCTGTCTCGAAGGTTTTCGCCATGGCTGCGATTTCTGCCGGCGTGGAAACGGCGACGTCCGCCTTCATCGCCGTCCATGTTTTATGAACCATCCGGTCACGCAATTTCGTAATAGCGCTCGAATGTTTTACCAACAAATCGTCCGGCGGCGGCAGGGAAATAAACCGTGTTACGCGCATGGCCTTCGCGTGGCCAGGATCGGAATAGAAAATCTGGCAATCAGACAGACGTCCGCCGAAGGTGATGAGGGCTTCCCCCTCCCGGTATTCCCGCAGACCATCGTAGCTGGCGCGGGAACGGACCTGAATCGAGGCCTGTCCCTGGTCGAAATAAGAGCCTATCTCCCCACCACTATCTTTATAACCGGAGGTTTCGACGACGAGGGCTTCGCCAACGGTCTTTTCAAAGAATTCCTTTGTCTGGGTCGGATCTTCCAGTTTTCCGAAGATTTTCAGGTTACAGTTCGCGGTAATGGACCGCGCTTCTTCTTTGACCCGTTTTTCCAGCGCGGGCAAATCCTGTGCCGAGAAAATCAGGCTGAATCCCAAAGACCGTGCCTGCGCGGCCATAACGGCCATCCCCTGGGCGGTGTAGTATCCGACCTCGTCGAAAACGGTCATGAAGGGGGTCGAGGACTGGGTCGGTTTGTTTTCGATTACGGTTGAAGCCTCTCCCTCTACCGTGGAGCCCAGCGTCGAGCCCATCATCCCCTT
>JAGRJZ010000063.1 GCA_020442505.1 Alphaproteobacteria bacterium
TTACGAAATCCGTTATCCAAAAGGGCCACCATGTGCGCGTTCCGGCTTTTCGCCGTCCTGCCGCCAAAAACCACGCCGACGATCCGGTGCCCGTCCCGCCGGGCCGACGCGACGAGGTTAAAACCGGAGGCCTGGATATAGCCGGTCTTGGAACCGTCCATTCCCGTATAGCGGCCCAAAAGCCGGTTATGGTTCTCGTAATCCTTTCCCTGATAGGAAAAATGGCGCGTCCCGAAATAGGGATAGTAATCCGGGTACTCGTTCAAAATGTAACGCGCCAGCTTGGCCATGTCCCGGGCGGTCGTGACCTGGTACCGGTCGTGCAGGCCCGAAGCGTTGCGAAAACGAGTATTGTTCATGCCGATAGCCCAGGCCCGCGCGGTCATTTGGCGGGCGAAGCGGGTTTCGGTCCCGCCGATCGCCTCGGCCAGCGCGACGGCGACGTCGTTCGCCGATTTCGTCACGAGAGCGTAAATGGCGTCCTCGACCCGGATGGTTTCCCCCGGCGCGAGATCCAGCTTGCTCGGCACCATGGAAGCGGCGTGACGGGAGATAACGATCCGGTCGTTCAGAGCCAGCCGCCCCTGCGCGATCGCGTCGAAGGTCAGAACAAGCGTCATCATCTTGGCCAGAGACGCCGGGTGGACCTGTTTGTCGGCATAGCGTTCGGAGAGAATCATCCCCGTATCGGCATCCATGACGATCGAGGCATAGCGGGGATTCGGGGCCGCGTGGCCCGCCCCCGCAGGAACGGTGGACAGAAAGACCAGAAAAAACAAACCGAGCGCGAAAGATCCGACGATCCGGGACCGGATTGCGGCAATGGAAATCGTTTTCTGCGTCACTGTGTTCACGCGGACCTGCTGCTCCAGAGATGAAAGCATAAAGAATTTGAGACTAGCACGCGCCGTTGGAAAGGATCAACAGCGACATCTCCTCCATCGTACCGTTTTCAACGGGATTTGTCCAATTCCCGCAAAAATCGCTACCCGCCCTTCCTTTGGCCAAAAACCTGGAAATCCATGACAAGTGGTCTTGGAAATAAATTTTTGTTGACATAAGTGTTTATTCTGTTTAATCGTGCGCGCTTACTTGAACTCATCATAACATAATTAAGAGGGATGCAGATTCACATTCCAAGTGCAACAGTTTCTGACAAATTGTTTATAAACGCATTGAAGGGCGATTGGAAGCCGAGACATTTTCTCGGGGTGTCGTTGTAATTCATGGTGATATCCTCAATGTCCTGATCTGTGTAGTGTTTGAGGGGCGTTTTTCTGGGCAGGTCCGGTCTGAGCCTGCCGATGGAATTTTCGACGCTGCCCTTTTGCCATGAGGCATAGGGATCGCAAAAATACGTTTTCAGGCCGAGCTTTTCAGCCGGGATCGTATGCTTTGCGAATTCGCCGCCATTGTCGAAAGTGATGGATTTTCGGGCCTGTGCGGGCAGAGGGGAAAGAAGATCGACGATACGGCGTGCCACGGTTTCTGATCGTTTGTCGGGCAGCCTTGCCGTCAGGGACAGGCGGGATTTACGCTCATGCAGGACCAGCAGCGCCTGTTTCTGGTCGGCAAAGCACATCAGGTCGCCTTCCCAATGTCCGAGGCTGTCGCGCCGGTCGATGTCGGGTGGACGATCATGGATGGAGACGCGATCCGGGATGTTGCCGATGCGGGCGCTTGATCGGGCCCGCCAGCCGCGCTTGGCCTTGCGATAGCGCAGATAGCGGTGCAGGCCGTCTTTGCGGCCCTGACGACTATGGACGAAGCGATAGATGGACTCGTGAGAGATGATCCTGCTAGCATGTTCGCGCTCAAGCTGGCCCGCGATGATCTCCGGCGACCATCCCATCGCAAGGCGGTCGCTTATGGTTTCGCAAAGCCAGCTTGAGCGCCCGATCCGGCTGCCCCGCCAGCAACGGGCCAGCGCCATCCGGTCGGCGGATATGGCGTTGTAGCGCTTTGTCACCGGCGTCGAATTGCGCGCAATCTCTCGTGAAATTGTTGATCTGTGCCGCCCGGTCGCCCGCCCGATCTCACTTTTTGATTGACCGGCTGCATGCAGCCGGTCAATCAAACACCGCTCATCGTCGGTGATTTGTACATAGCTCTGTCCCATCGCAACACCTTTCTACAGTGTTGCACTTCGTTTGTGAATTTAGGGGATACGATGACGATGCCAGAACCTGTTGTTCCGGAAGACTACGATCCGGAGAAAGATGATACATACATGAATCTTGTCATGGTGGCTTATTTCAGAAACAAACTGAAAGAACGTCTGGCCCAGTTGAATGAAGCGTACGACGATTCTAAGAAACTGATTCGTGATTCCGGAGCAGGCGGACGACGGGATACGGTAGGAGACGATCATACAACTCCAGAACGGGAAGGGGAAATTTCCTCTGTCTTCAGTAAAGCGCTCCACGATGAGGTAGTGGCTGAGGCCATCCGCAGGGCGCTAGGGCTTATGGACGAAGGCCAGTATGGTTTGTGCGAAAGCACCGGTCATGAAATCGGGGTTCGCCGTCTTCAAGCTGTCCCCTACGCGACATTGACAGTATCGGAACAAGAAAAGCTTGAACAATGGGGACAGGTTCACATCAATTTGTCGATTGACGACTGGCTGGCACTTGGATCTCCCGCTCCTACATCTCCGTTACCCCCGAATTATCGTCCTGTTTCTGCATCAAAAACAGGATTTCGGCCGCAGTCTCTTCGACTGAACGGCGGGTCACGTCGATGACGGGCCAGCCCTGGCGGGCGTAGAAACGGCGCGCTTCGCGGACTTCTTCCTCCACTCGTTCGGGGTCGATATAGCGGTTGTCTTCGTGTCCGGGATGGGCGTGGCCTTCCTCGCGCAGGCGGGTGCGGCGGACATTCACCAACCGGTCGGGGGATTCCGTCAGGGCGACGAAAAGCGGGGCTTTGCCTTTCACATCCTTAAGCGCCAGGACTTTCTCCGGGAACGGCACGCCGGGACACCACGGGACGTTCGCCGCCCGGACGCCTTCATGCGCCAGATAGATACAGGTCGGGGTTTTGGACGTCCGCGAGACGCCCACCAGAATCACGTCGGCCTTTTCGATCCCGTCCAGAGATTGCCCGTCGTCGAAGGACAGGGTGAACTCCATCGCCTCGATCCGGTCGAAATAGGCCTCGTTCAGGACGTGTTGAAGCCCCGGAATGCCCTTCGGGATCAGTCCCAGATACGCGGCCAGCACCTTGATGACAGGGTCCAGAACGGACAGGAACGGCACGCCCAACGCCGCGCATTCGGCCTCCAGTTTCGTCCGGAGAACCGGATCGACCAGCGTAAACAAAACCGGCCCGGGCATCACGGCGACTTGCTCCACGATCCGCATGAGCTGCTTTTCCGTGCGGACCAGCGGCCAGAACCGTTCCTCGGGCGCGATGTCGTCGAACTGCGCCAGACAGGCCCGCGCGACGCCCTGAAGGGTCGTTCCGGTCGCGTCGGAAATCAAATGCACGATCAGGGGGTTTTCCGCTTCGCTCATGGTGCGGTCCCCGGCAGGCAATCCGCCCAGCTTACGGTGCCGCCGCCCACCGACTCGCTTTCATAGCGCCCATGAACGATAATCTCGCCCCCGACCCCCGTGCGGCAGGTAAAAACCGGGATCAGAGAACGGAGCGAGAATTCCACCGTGCGCCCGTCAAAAAACGGGCCGCTCGTGCAAAACTCTCGTTTTTCCTCGGGCTTCAGCCAGAAATTAACCCGGTGGCGGGCATAAACCCCATCGGCCCTGACATAGGCCTGGGTCACGATCACGCCCATAACGGTGTAAGGGGCCTGGTTCACGACGGTCGAGCAGATCGGGGCGTCTGTCACCTCGCCCAGCGGATGGGGAGTCGTCGGCTGGGGGTCGAGCTGGGCCCGGGCGGGGGCGCCCAGGAACAAAACAGACACAAAGACGAAAAAGCCAAGCCGGATCATGGAAAGCATTCTATCACAAGAAGAGTGCGGCGTAATCCGTTATCATATCTTCGGCAGCCCCTTCGTCGTGGAATATTCGGCATGCAAGGCGGTGTCCGGGTGCAGGCGCCGGTAGATCGCGTGGGCGGCTTGCTGGGTCTCCGCAAAACCTGTCATGATCAGCTTTAACTTGTGCGGATAGGTCGCAATGTCACCGGCCGCGTAGATTCCAGGGCGATTGGTTTCCCCTGTGCCGGGATCGACCAGGATATGGTGACCCTCCATCCCCAAGCCCCAGCCCGTCAGCGGACCCGGTGTCGCGGCCAGCCCGTAAAAGGGGAGCAGCACATCCGCCGGGATGGTCATCGCGCCGCCCTCTAGTGATTCCACATGCACCCCGGTCAGCTGTCCAGCCGATCCCTCCAGCCCCTTGAGCTGATAGGGAACGATCAGGTCGAGAGTCCCGGCGTCGGCCAGGCCGTGCAGCTTTCGGATGCTGTCGGGCGTGGCGCGGAACTTGTCCCGCCGGTGGACGACCGCGATCCGCGCCGCGATCTCATGCAGGGCCAGCGCCCAATCCACCGCGCTGTCGCCTCCGCCGGCGATGACGACGCGCTTGTTACGGAAATCCTCTTTCCGGCGAATCATATAGAAAACGGAAATACCTTCGCAGGATTCGATTCCCTCCAGCGGCGGACGGTTCGGGCCAAAGGCACCGCCCCCGGCCGTGATCAAGACCGCCCGTGCCGCGATCCGCGTGTTTTTGTCGGTCTCCACGATCCAGCCGGGATCCGCCTCGGTCAAAGAAAGCGCTTGCTGACCCAAATGATAAGACGGCTTAAAGGGCGCAGCCTGCACGGCCAGATGATCGATCAAATCCCCCGCCGCGATCCGCGGATAGCCGGGGATGTCGTAAATCGGTTTTTCCGGGTAGAGCGCGGCGCATTGCCCGCCGATCGCCGGCAGGGCGTCGATCACCGCGCAGCGGAGTCCCAGCATCCCGCAGGCGAAAACAGCGAACAGCCCCACGGGCCCGGCCCCGATTACCGCGATATCGGTTTGTGTGGTGTGCACGTGCATGCCGGCGTTCTCTGGCGCTTTTGTTGTCTGGGAGGTGCCTCGCGGGAGAAGATCTATCATCTTCGAAACGCGTGACGCAACGAAAAACGGACTTGTTCAGAGGGTCCATAGATGACCTCGATTTTGCCACGGTTGAAGCGGATTTCTTGAAAAAGGCCGGATAAAGCCGGATAAAAAAAGCTATGCAAAGCTCGCTGGCGGCGGTAGAACAAGAGCCGCCATGACAAAACCGCTCGCCCATATCCGCAATTTCGCGATCATCGCCCATATCGACCATGGGAAGTCGACGCTTGCCGACCGGCTGATCCAGACCTGCGGCGGGCTGGAGGAGCGAGAGATGACCCAGCAAGTGCTCGACAACATGGATATCGAGCGCGAGCGCGGAATCACGATCAAGGCCCAGACCGTCCGGCTGGCCTACAAAGCCAAAGACGGGATCGAATATCAGCTGAATCTGATGGACACGCCGGGACATGTGGATTTTTCCTATGAGGTCTCGCGCTCTCTGGCGTCGTGCGAGGGCTCGCTTCTGGTTGTCGATGCCTCGCAAGGGGTCGAGGCGCAGACGTTGGCCAACGTCTATATGGCCATTGAAAACGATCATGACATCATTCCCGTGATCAACAAGATCGACCTGCC
>JAGRJZ010000064.1 GCA_020442505.1 Alphaproteobacteria bacterium
TGCCGATCAGCCCGGCGCAGGACGGATAAACGTAAAACGCCCCCTCCGGCTTGAGGCATGTCAACCCATCCGCAGCGTTCAGCATGCTCACCACCAGATCGCGCCGCTTTTTAAAGATTGCGACCCAGTCCGTCAGGAAAGACTGGTCTCCCTCCAGCGCTGCAACGGCCGCGGCCTGGGAAATGGAGCAGGGGTTCGATGTGCTTTGGCTTTGAATATCCGTCATCGCCTTGATCAGGGGTTTGGGACCGCCGGCATAACCGATCCGCCAGCCCGTCATGGAATAAGCCTTTGAAACGCCGTTCACCGTCAATGTCCGGTCCATAAGGCGCGGCTCGACCTGGGCCGGGGTCACGAAAGAAAAACCGTCATAGACGATCTTTTCGTACATATCATCCACCATCAGCCAGACATGCGGATGCCTGAGCAGGACATCCGTCAGGGCTTTCATCTCTTCGTGCGTATACGCCCCTCCGGTCGGGTTGGACGGGGAATTGAGGATCAGCCATTTCGTCTTGGGCGTAATCGCCTTGTCAAGATCATCCGGCCGCAGCTTGAACTGGTTTTCCTGCGGACATTCTACGAATATCGGGGTTCCCTCCGCCAGCAAGACCATATCCGGATAGGACACCCAATAGGGGGCGGGGATGATCACCTCGTCGCCCGGGTTCACGCTTGCCATCAGGGCGTTATAAAGGACCTGTTTTCCGCCGGTGCCAACGACGATCTGATCCGGCGCATAGTCCAGGTCGTTATCCCGTTTGAACTTCGCGGCGATCGCCTTGCGCAGGGCCGGTGTCCCGGGGACGGGCGTGTACTTTGTCTGGCCTTCGTCCAGAGCCCTTTTCGCGGCGTCCTTGATAAAGTCCGGCGTGTCGAAGTCGGGCTCCCCCACGCTGAGGCCGATCACGTCGCGCCCGGTGGCTTTCATCTCCTGCACCTTGGCGACAAGACCCAACGTAGCCGAGGGCTTGATATTGCTCAGACGGTCGGCGATGATGGACATGAGTGCAATCCTTTTTCAGTAGGCATCCTCACGGATGAACGGTTTCAAATCTTCCGCCATGATAACGGGCGTGTTTTCAAAATCAATGCCCTGGGCCACGAACCAGTCGGCCAATGGCGCCAGAACCGGATGGCCTAGCGCGACGCGCATATAGCCCTCCATCCGGGGAAGGTATGTCAGCAGATCGTCGCGACCGCTTCCCACCGCCAGCTTATAGCACTGGCCGATCACACGGCAATGGAAATGGGTCGCCACGACGCGGTACCACGAATCGAAAGCCTCCCGTTCCTGAGACGTCATGTCCGCGCAGTAACGTTTTTTCATTGCGGCGCGAAGGTCCTCCGACACGTCGTTGCGGATATCCTCCAGCAAATTCGCCAGATCGTACGGAGCCGGGCCGATAAAGGCGTCTTGGAAATCGATCAGGCCGCACCCTTGTCCCGGTAAGAGCATCAAATTTTCCGGATGGTAATCCGCATGGCAGATAACTTGCGGGCAAGGCGGCAAGGCGGATTCGATCCGATCCCAAACGGCCAGAAACGATTCCGCCAGTCCGTCCGGGTTTTTGCTTCCCCGCGCGGCCGGCACATACCAGTCCACGATCCGGCGTTTCCCCAGATTATAAGGCGTGTCCCGATAAACCGGTAAATCAAGCGCCTTTCTATCCGCACGATCGCGCAATTGGATGAGGGCATCGGTGGCCAACTCATAGATATCGTTATATCCACGACGCAGGCGGTTTCCGAACGAGATGTCTCCGAAATCCTCGATCAGTGCGAGCCCGGCCCTTTCATCGACCGCGTAGACCTCCGGGGTGTGAAGCCCCACCGAGCGCAGATAATCGGCGATGCGCACATAATCAGGCAGGTTGGAGTCCAGGCTCATATCCATCAACAACGCGGTCCGTCCGTCCGCTTTCGTCAGGCGAGCATAAGTCCGGGTTCCCCAATCAGCGGGAAAGGGTTCGTAGCCGGCATCAAGCCACCCCTGCGCAGCGAGGAAAGAAGAAAGATGATCGTTAGCCAGAGCAGGAATCACAATGAGGACTTCCCTTTGGAAGCCAGCGCTTTGATCGCGTCGATATGAGCCTGGGAGGCTTTCTTTCGCCCGGCGCGCGGGGCGTACGTGTCTTGACCGAACTGAACGCTGTCACGCCCTTGCAAAGCCTGCAAAATCTCCTTCCCGAAAGTGCCGGGATCCATGTTCAGCGCCTCCGGTTTTGGCACGGGCGGCGGCGGGGCGTCTTCGGTCTTGCGCGCGATCCTGTTAACCCAGAGCGCCACGATGCCGCTCATATGCCCCTGGGTCAGCTCTTGCAACAGGCGATGATCCGTCCGGCTTTCCGCGATAATCCGCTGCTGCGTCTTGAGAGGGTGACCGCTGGTTGCTTTTAACGCGGCGCGAATTTGCTCTTCGGCATAAGTTTGAGGCATCTTGGAGTCCTCTTGTTCCTGAAACCCGATTTCGTCACCATGACATATTTTGACGCAAAGACAAAATACTTTGCGCCCGTTTCAAAAAGGGGATTGACAGGCGACCTCCTACTTACAATCGGTGTAAGGCGACTTACCTCATTGACGGTTTTCAAAAAACCATTACCATTCTGACGGTTACGGGGGGCAAGGCTGCGCTCCGGTTGATCGTACTCTAAAAACGTCCGGGAGGATTTCTATGCGTCATTATCTTGTTCTGCTCCGTCACGGCCAATCGCAATGGAATTTGGAAAACCGGTTTACCGGGTTTCACAATGTCGACTTGACGGAAAAAGGGGAAGAAGAAGCCCGGGCCGCGGGAGAACGCTTAAAGACGGCCGGGATTCGTTTCGATCATGTTTTCTCAAGCACGCAGACGCGTGCGAACAAAACCGCGGAAATCGCTCTGGCCGAGGCAGGGCAGGGGGAACTTTTCCCGCGCATGATTCGGCACGACGACCTGCGCGAACGGGATTACGGCGATTTGACCGGCCTTAACAAAGACGAAACCCGCGCAAAATACGGCGAGGAGCAGGTTCATATCTGGCGTCGTTCCTATGATGTCGCGCCGCCGGGGGGGGAATGCCTTAAGGACGTCGTCGAAAACCGCGTCCGTCCATACTACGAAGCGCACATCAAGCCTCTTTTGGACAAGGGAGACAATATCCTGATTGCGGCCCACGGGAACTCTCTGCGGGCAATGTTGATTATTTTAGGGTTGGAAACGCCCGAAAGTATCAATAAAGCCGAGATGGAAACCGGCGTGCCAGTGATTATCGCTTTCGAGAACGGTCAAATTGTCTCTCGCACGTCTCTGGGTGCCTGACAGCTTTGAGCGCAAAAAAAGGTCCGGAGACCTTTTACAAGAATCTCCGGACAAACGGCGGTAATAGAGGGTGTGTCCTTATTGTTTAGACGATTCGTTTTCGTATTGCAAGAAAAAACGGGTGTTTTTATAAACTTTTACTAAAAAAAAGAAGTAATTAGCCTCTTTTAATCAATCACAAAGATTTTCTTTGTAAAAAGAAAAGTTCTCCTTATTTGTTATGCGTTTTTAAGTTGTTCGCAGAGGCTCTGTTCAGCTTTTTATCGCGCGCTCTTGCTCCTAGGGCAAAGCTGTGCCATGAGGCGGTATGCAGGAAAACGATTCTTCGCGTTCGATTCGCGCCTTAAGGGCGCACGGCAAAAAACGGCTTTCGGTGCTGGAGGATTCGCGTCTCGCGGCGCACGAGTCCCGAATTCTGCTATGTGCAGCAGCTGATTTATCCGCGACGGATATGATCGCGCATGGCGAACGGCTTTTGAGCCCGACTGAAGCGGCCCGGTTTTCGGCCTTTCTGGAGCGCCGACTCGCGGGGGAGCCCGTCAACCGGATTGTGGGGCAGGCAATTTTTTACGGACTTTCCTTTCGGGTCACGCCGGAGGTCCTGGATCCCCGGGCGGATACCGAGATCCTGATCGACGCGGTCCTGAATCGCTTCGGGGACTCACCACCCGCAACGGTTCTTGATTTGGGAACCGGGACGGGGTGCATTCTGATTTCCCTCTTGCATGCCTGGCCGCAGGCGCAGGGTGTCGGAGTGGATATTTCGCCTGCTGCGCTCGCCGTGGCAAAACAAAACGCCGCTGATAACGGGGTGGCGGATCGTGGCCGTTTTGTCGAGAGCGACTGGGGGGGCGCCGTGACGGAAACGTTTGATCTCGTCGTTTCGAATCCTCCCTATATTCCGAATCATGAGATGCCGACTCTGGACCCGGCGGTGCGTGATCACGACCCGATTCTTGCGTTGGCGGGCGGAGAGATGGGATTAAATGCCTATGAAGCGATTTTTTTTCAACTTTCTACTTTTTTAAAACCGGGTGGCCGAGGGTTTTTCGAGGTCGGTTATCAACAAGCCGAGGCCGTTGCGCGACTCGCTGAAAACCATGGCGCGACTCTGCAGGCGATCCACCCCGATCTTGCAGGGATTCCGCGGGTTGTGGAAATTGTCTGTGGGGATAAGTGAAAAAAAATTCCTTCCTTGTCTTGATCGGAATCGAGTCGCGAGGATAGGGTGCTCTCATTCACGAACGAGTGTTACCGCAGATCCGTTTTTGTCAGGCGTCAGAAATTTTTTGCTGAAAAAAGGTCTTTGCCGGGACTCGGTGAATCAGGTACCATGTACGTGTAGATAACTTTGTTGATAACTCTCTGGATAAGTATAACAGGACTCACCGATGAAACACGCAGCAGCAGGCAGACGTTCCCGGAATCGCAGCAACGGCGCGCGGCGGAGCGGCCCGAACAAAATGCAGGTCTTTGACAGCAACGGTCCGGATGTACGTATCCGCGGTACGGCACATCAGGTGCATGAGAAATACATGGCGCTCGCAAAGGACGCCGCCGCGTCGGGCGACCGGATTCTGGCGGAAAGCTATCTCCAGCATGCCGAGCATTACCAGCGTGTCATTAACAGCTGGCAGGACGCTTTTACCCCGCGCGAGGTTTCTGACTCGACGGGCGATGACTCCGGCGTGGACGCGCCGTCTCCGGTTGCTTTGTCTGAGGATGACGATCTGTCCTTGCCGGCCAGCTTGATAGGTAAGCCGCAGGCCGCGGAAGAGCCTCGGCGGGTCATGGAGAACGCCTAAATCCGTTTCGAATAAGCTGTGTTTTTGAAAGGCGGGGTGC
>JAGRJZ010000065.1 GCA_020442505.1 Alphaproteobacteria bacterium
CGATGCGTTGCCGCTGCCCGCCGGACAGGGTCATTCCTTGCTCGCCCAGCCGCGTTTCGTAGCCTTCGGGCAGCGCGGCGATAAAACCGTCCGCCGCCGCTGCCTTCGCCGCGGATTCGATCGCTTCACGGGTGGCTCCGGACATGCCGTAAGCGATATTGGCCGCTACCGTATCGTCGAAAATCGTGATATCCTGGGAGACGAGCGCCGCATGCGCGCGCAGCGATTCCAGCGTCAGGTCTCGTATGTCCGCGCCGTCGATCCTCACGGCGCCCGCCGCCGGGTCGTAAAAACGTGGGATCATGTTCAAAATGGTCGTCTTGCCGCCGCCCGAGGGACCGACCAGGGCGGTGACGCTCCCCGGGGCCATGACGAGAGACACGTCGTCCAAAGCCGGCTCGTCCTTTCCGCCATAGGAAAAAGACACGTGGTCGAAGCGTATCTCCGGCTCTTCGGTCCTCAAAATCTGTGCGTCTTCGCGGTCCTGGATGGCCGGGACCCGGTCCAGCATGTCGAACACCCGCTCCGCCGCACCCAGACCGGTTTGCAGCGTGTTGTTCAACGTCGCCAGCTTTTTCATCGGCTCGTAGGCCAGCGCGAACGCCCCGATGAAGGATAGCAGCGCCCCGGCGGTCTGCCGACCTTCCATCACCTGAAACCCGCCATACAGAATAATTCCCATGACCGCAAGTCCGACCAACGTCTCGTTAAACGGCGTCGAGAGAGTCGCGACCCGGACGCTTTTAACGTTCAAACCCTTGACCTTGTCGATCACCCCGCCGCATCGTTCTTTCTCGAACCCCTCGGCGCCATAGGCCTTGACCTGCCGAATTCCCTGAAAAATTTGGGTTAACACCGCGCCGAGGGCGCCGCGCTCCGCCTGCAAGGTCTTGGAGATTTTCCGCAGGCGCCGACCGATTTTCGCCGCGAACAGCGCCGCAAAGGGAAAGATCACCAGCGCGATCAGGGATAACTTCCAGTCCTGCCAGAACATCAGGACGATTAGAAAGACCAGCGTCAAAAGGCTTTTGCCGAATCCCAGAAACGTTCCGGCGATCGCCTGGCGAACAACCTCCACGTCGTTCAGCACCCGGGATACCAGCGCGCCGCTCGGGTTGGCATGGAAAAAGGACAGATCCAGCCGGACGAAAGCCGCGAACAAATCGCGCTGCATATCCGCGACGATCGACTGACTGACCCTGTTCATGATGATGGTGTGGATGTAAGTCGCCCCCCCCCGAACCAGAAAACAGACGAACATCCCGAGCGCCGCAGGAAGGATCAGATCCCGGTTCGTATCGACCAGAACGTTGTTCAAAACCGGCTCGATCAGCTTGGCGAACAGGGCCGTCATCGCCGCCGCGATGATCATAAAAAACAGCGCGCCCCCGATGGCCCCTGCATAGGGCCGGACATAGCCGCGCGCCAATCGTTTAACCATGAAGGGGGTGGTTGAGGTGGGTTGTCCGGGATCGCTCACGTGTTTCTTTCTTCCCTCGGGGATGTCTGCAAAACCCCGATCTTAAACGGAGTTGCGCAAAGGGAAAAGGCATAATCTTTTCCCGTGCCGTTCCTCTCATTTTGACGCGGCTTTAACCGTTTTCATGATATGATAAAAAGAGAAGGAAAGGCCGTGCATATGCCAAAAAACCGAGAACTGTCGAACGATCATATCCGTTATCCTGTCGGGCTGGCGCTGGGCTCCGGAATGGCACGGGGGTTTGCGCATATCGGCGCGCTCAAGGCCCTGCACCGGAACGGCATTCGTCCCTCTCTGGTCGCGGGAACGTCCATCGGGGCGCTGGTCGGGGGGTGTTACCTCGCCGGAAAGCTGGATACGCTCGAGGACTGGGCCTTGTCGCTGGACCGCCGCAAGGTCTTTTCCTATCTGGATTTTCGGGTGCGCAGCGCCGGTATGATCGGGGGTCATCGCCTGGCCCGCCTTCTGGGGGAGTATTTTGGAGGCATGAAGATCGAGGATCTCCCCCACCCCTTTATCGCGATCGCCGCCGATCTGGCCACGGGACACGAGGTCTGGCTGCGCAAGGGGGATTTCATCAACGCGCTGCGGGCGTCCTTTGCCTTGCCCGGGGTTTTTCCGCCTGTCGAGATCAACGACCAGTTTTTGGTCGACGGGGCGCTGGTCAACCCGGTCCCCGTTTCGGCGTGTCAGCGCATGGGCGCGCGGATGACGATCGCGGTGGATTTGAACGCCGACATGA
This sequence comes from Alphaproteobacteria bacterium, assembly GCA_020442505.1. GTDB lineage: Bacteria > Pseudomonadota > Alphaproteobacteria > Micavibrionales > Micavibrionaceae > JACKJA01. The sequence continues at coordinate 2,223 of JAGRJZ010000065.1, forward strand.
TCGGAAAATCTGTGCATCCCGGCGAGCGTTATCAGACCATCGCCGGCTTCGATATCCTGCCCCATAAAAAACAAGGGGTCATGGGCCGGGTCTTTGGCCGCAATCCGAATAATCCGAGCCTGTTCGGGGTCATGGTCTCGGCTCTGAACATACTCCAGGACCGGGTCACGCGCGCGCGTCTGGCCGGGGATCCGCCGGATATCCATATCAAGCCGCAAATCGGTCATATCGGCGCGATGGAGTTCGAACGCGGAGTGGAAATGATCGCCGCGGGCGAAGAAGCCGTCGAAGCCGCCATGCCAGAAATTAGGGCCGCCATGGCGGTGTTGCTCAGAAAAGATTAACCCTTCCGCTTCTTGTGTTTTCGGTCCGGCAGAGCCTTGCCCCATTTAAAACGATCCACCAGATAAGTCGGCCGGACGTTGTTGTATTGGAGGGTTAAAATGTTCAGAGTCTTGTCCACGTCGTAAGGAGTCTTGCACCCCTTGAATGCGCCCGCGTGAAGACCGTTTTTAATCAGACAGGTATCCATCTCGACCGCCGCCGCGCCGAGAATATCATGCGCCATTGTGTCTCCGATCATCACGGTTTGCCCGGGATAGATTTCCTTTTCCTGCAAAAGGCGGATGCAGTGCTGGAAAATCGGAGGATGCGGCTTACCGATATAATGAACGACCCCGCCGAAATCCTGATACCGGCGGGCGATCAGCCCCGGCCCGGCATGGTGGTTGCTTCCGACCAGCATCCGGCTGTCCGGGTTGGCGCAAATGGCCTTCAGTCCCCGCCTGACGGATTTTTTTAACAAAGGCTCGTAATAATCGACCAGCGTCTTCTCCGGCGCGTCGGAGCCGCTGATCAGCAGAAAATCGGCCTTGTCGATATCCTCGACCACGTCGATGGCAAGCCCGTCGACGATGGAGTGGTCCCCGCCGCGGCTCATCAAAAAACAGTGCCGCCCGATATTCTTGAACACGCCCTCGGTCTGATCCTTCAACCCTTGCCAGCAAATCTCGCCGGATGTCACCATATCGGTATATAAATTGCGTCGAATCCCCAGCGCCGCGAGGCGTTCGACGTTTTCCTCCGCGCGTTTTCCGGAGTTGCTCAGAATGATGATATACTTCTTGCGGGCGGATAGCTGCTCCAGCGTTTCCAGAACACCGTCATAGAGCTTTTCCCCGTTGTGAAGCACGCCCCATTGATCGACGATAAAACCGGCGTAGCTATCGGAAATATCGGAAATCCCTTGGCAGAATTTCGTTTTGGCCATGCCCTGCGCCCCTTCGTGATAAAAATGCGATCGAAAATGATCCTGAACAGGATAAAAGAAAAAGATCAAGAAAGGATTATCACGCGGAAAGAAAACGGAATCAAGCCCGCCGTTTTTCTTCCTCTTCCGGCGAAGCGGTCAGGGCCCGGGGAGATTTATCCAGCACGGAGATCGTGGGCAAATCCTTTCCGCCGGCCTGCACGCCGAGCTCTTTCAGTTTTCGCGCGGCCGGCAGGACCATCCGGTCCAACGAGCCGACGGCATCGTTATAACTGCCCAGCGCGCTGCTCATCGCCCGGCCGATTTTCTCGAAATGGCTGCCGAAGGTGATCAGACGTTTATAAAGTTCGTTCCCTTGGGCAGAAATTTCCTGCGCGTTTTTGGCCAGCTCCGCCTGCCGCCAGCTCAGCCCCACGACGCGGAGCAAGCTCATCAGCAAGGTCGGGGAAACCAGCACGATATTGTTTTCAGACGCGAAGTCGACGATCGCCGGATCGGCCCGCAAGACGGTCGAAAACATATGTTCCGAGGGCAAAAACAGCACTGTAAAATCGGGACTGTCGATGTTCTCCCAATAACCTTTGCGACCCAGCTTGCGGACGTGGTCTCGCACCTGCCGGGCCAGATTTCCCATCAACACCGTGGCGTCCTCGGCGCTGAGATCCGTTCCCAGCCGATCGGCGAATTCGTTGATCGGGGCCTTCGCGTCGATGATAATGTTGAACCCGTCCTGTAGATGAATCACCGCGTCCGGGCGCTGACGGCCGTCTTCGGTGTCCATGGTGACCTGTGTGTCGTAGTGGATCCCGCGCATCAGCCCGGATTTGTTCAAAAGCCCCTCCAGGATAAATTCCCCCCATTTTCCCTGCGCGGCGGGATCACGGAGCGCCCCGGCCAGTTTCGCGGTCTCCCGGCTCAGTTGCTTTAAGTCCTCCTTTAAAGCCTGGTCCGTGCCTTTGATTTGCTCGATCGCGCCGGAGAGGGTCTTAAGCTGTTCGTGCACGGGCTTGACCAGCTCGTGAATGGCCGTCTGGCGTTTTTCCAAATCATGGACGCTGTCTTTGTGCGACTGGGTCATTTTCTCCTGCGCCAACGCGGAAAAACGTTGCAGAAACTGTTCGCTGTTTTTCGCAAGCGCCTCCTGCGCGCTCAGGGCGAACAAAGATCCCATCTCGTCCTGGGCGCTTTCCCGGTGGCGCAGCTTTTCCCGCAACGCGGCGAGCGGCGGTAAAAACAACAGCGCCGCGAGGAAAAAACCGCCAGCCAGACCGACGAACAACGATAAAACATCTAAAGTCATATGTCGGTTGTAGCACACCCCTCCCCGGAAAGACGAAAGGAATTTTCTCCGGTTTTTTTGGAATTGACAGAGGCGTAAAAATGGGGCACCTCAGACGGCGTGGAAACAACAACCGTTTTTCAGGAGGAAACGCCGTGAGCGCAACGACCGATTCCAAAGGCTTAAAACGCATTTGCACATCCTGTGGCACTCGTTTTTACGATATGAACAAACGTCCGATCGTCTGCCCGTCTTGCAACGCTGAATTCACCGGCGACGTCAAGCCCAAAAGCCGCCGCATCCGCCCCGCGGAGGACGAAGGGCAGGTCTCGGAAAAAACCTCTCGCACGGGGAGCTCCGAAGAGTCGGATGACGACGAAGACATGCTGGACGAAGACGACGACACCGTCAGCCTCGACGACCTTGAGGACGAAGATGGTGCGGACACGGATGACGACAACGACGACATCGACCTGGACGGGGATCTGGACCTGGACGATCTGGACGACGACATCAACGACGATGACGACAATGACGACAATGACGACGATCTGGAGAAGAATTAACCCACCCCGCTCAAGACACGTTCCGGAAAGGCTCCTGCTCGATCGACAGGAGCTTTTTCTTTATCCCGACGCCCCAGTGATACCCGCCCGGCCCTCCATCCGCCGCGATAACGCGGTGACAGGGTATCAAAAGCGCCACCGGATTCGCGCCCACGGCTTGACCGACCGCGCGGCTTGCCGACGGGCGGTCGATCTGGCGCGCAATGGCCGCATAGCTTCGCGTGTCGCCGAACGATATCTCTTGCAAGGCCGCCCACACCGTTCTCTGAAACGCCGTGCCGCGCGATAAATCCAGCGGCGGTATAGACTGCTGCCCTTGCCATGCGGCGATCGCACGGCCGGCCCAGGATTCCATGCATTCCGAATCCCGGTGCAACGATGCCCCTGCAAAACGGCGTTGCATATCCGCCAGGCAAACGCCTTCCTCCCCCAGCCCCAGATAACAAATCCCCCGCGCGGTGGCGGCGATCCCGAGCGGGCCGACCGGCGGCATATCGTAAAAGCCATAGCTCATCATCATGATCTTTCCCTCCCGACCCGAAACCTCTGGTGGACACCGCCCTTCATGGTTATAAGGACAATCATGACCAAAAAGCAAATGCATGAATTCTTCGCGCGTCTGCGGGATCGCAACCCGGAACCGAAAAGCGAGCTGCTCTACCACGATCCTTTCACCCTTCTGGTCGCGGTGGTCTTGTCGGCACAGGCAACGGACAAGGGCGTGAACAAAGCCACACCGGCGCTGTTCGCGGTGGCCGACACGCCGGCGAAGATGGCCGCGCTGGGCGAAGACCGGATCCGGGATTACATCCGCTCCATCAATTTCTTTAACAATAAGACCAAAAACATTCTGGCTTTGTCCCAAGCACTGGTCGCGCAGCACGGCGGGGTCGTTCCCCAAACCCGCGAAGAGCTGGTCAAGCTGCCCGGGGTCGGGCGTAAAACCGCCAACGTCGTGCTGAACGTCGCGTTCGGCCAGCCGACCATGGCCGTGGACACGCATATCCACCGTGTCGCCAACCGCACCGGCATGGTCAAAGAACCGACGCCGGAGAAAACGGAGCTGGCGCTTTTGAAAGTCGTCCCCGCGGAATTCATGTCCCACGCCCATCACTGGCTGATCTTGCACGGGCGCTATGTCTGTAAGGCCCGCAAGCCAGACTGTCCGGCCTGTCCGGTCCGGGATCTGTGCGGGTTTAGGGATAAAACAAACTAGGGTCAGGCTCTAACGTGCGCAGAGCGGCTGGGACACCGGATGCCCGGGATAGACGGTCGAAGCCCATTTTCGCAAAGTGGCACGGTCCATACCGGCGACCTTGGGAATGCGCGAACCGTAATGATTACAAAAAAGATCCGGGCGCATCTTGGCCGCGTCCAGGGATATCTTGTTGGCGAAGGCGGTGCGCAGCGTATTCAGGCTTGCCTCCGGATCGGCGTCTCCGCGTTTTCTGAAATAACCCAGCAGGCGGTCCTCATATGCCGCGAACAAGTCCCCGTGCGCCGCGCTGAATTCCCGGTACTGCGCGTAGAGATTTTTTCCGCGGGTTTGCATGCCCTGACAGTTCAGACCGATCACCATCAGCTCGCTATGGATACGGATGCCCTGCTCCGCCTCGGCCTCGGCCGCCGTATAACAAGCAGCGTTTCCCGCGAAAGCAGGGCTCGCGAGCAAACAAAAAACCAGAACGGATACAAATAACTTCACGATACAGCCACCCTCGTCTTGACAGGCTCTCCGTTAAAATGCGCCAACAAATTTTCCATGACCAGCCTCCCCATCGCCGTTTTCGTTTCGTGCGTATGACCGCCGATATGCGGCAATAAAACGACATGATCCATCGAAAACAGCGATTCCGGAACGTTTGGTTCGTTCTCGTAAACGTCAAGCCCTGCCCCGGCGATCGCTTTGTTGTACAAAGCGGCGAGCAAGTCCTGCTCGCGCACGACGGAACCGCGCGCCACGTTTATCAGAAACCCGCGCGGGCCTAAAGCCTCGAGAACGGAATAATCCACAATTTTCTCGGTCCCCGGACCGCCGACACAGGACAAAACAAGAAAATCAGAGGCCTCCGCCATAGCATGAAGATCATGGTAAAAGGCGTAGGGCTGGTCCGGCTTTTCCCGCGGACCGTGGTAAACGACGTTCATGTCGAACGCTGCGCAGCGCCGGGCGATCGCCTGGCCAATCCGGCCGAGCCCCAGGATCCCGACCGTCTTGCCGGCAAGACCGGTCCCCAGCGGAAAGGTCGCGCCGCCTCGCCACTTCCCGCAGCGCACGAACATGTCCGCCTCGCAGACACGGCGGGAAACCGCCAGCATCAACGCCAGGGCGGTATTCGCCGTATCGTCTGTCACGACGTCCGGCGTATTGGTCACGACCACCCCCCGCGCGCCGGCGGCAGGCAAATCGATATTGTTCACGCCCACGCCGTATTGCGCGATGATCTCGAGATTCGGGAGCGCCTCGATCATCCGGGCCGACACCCCCTTCCCGTCATAGCGGGAGAGAATAGCCACGATCTCGTTCCTGTGCTTCTGGAGCACGGCCTCTGGATCGGGTTCCTTCCACAGCCGGATCACGGCAAAATGCCGGTCGAGCGCCGTCATCTCGTCCGGCAACATCGCCCCCAGGGCCAGAAGGGTTTTGGACATGGAAATCCTTTTGTCGTCGTTCCCGTTGGAAGGCGAAAGGCCCGCGAAGATTGTCGGTACGGCGCGATACGATACGGATCGGAACAGATCGCCATACCGACAAAATCAACGGCACCTTAAGCCGCGCAACGCTCGGTCGTTTTTTCCGCTTCAGCGTGGGGGTCGATGGTCGCCCCGCCCAGCGGTCGCGCGCAAGGCGCAAGATCACCCGTCTGGCAGGCATCCAAAATCCGCAGGGTTTCCTCTGGATTCCGCCCAACGCTCAGACCGTTGACCGACACATGCTGGATGA
>JAGRJZ010000004.1 GCA_020442505.1 Alphaproteobacteria bacterium
TTTCCCGACCCCGGAGGACCGGTCATCAGCATGTTGTGTCCCCCGGCGGCTGCAATTTCCAGCGCCCGCTTGGCGGTCTCCTGTCCTTTGACGTCGGCCAGATCGGGCCAGTGCTGCGGGCCGTCCGCGTCGGCCAGCCGGGCCGCAGGACGGGACAGCACCTGGGTGCCCTTGATATGGTTGATGAGTTGCAAAAGGTCCCGGGGGGCCAGAATGTCCAGCGTCTCTCCGGCCCAGGCGGCCTCTCCGCCGCAATCCGCCGGGCAAATCAGGGAACGCCCCTGTCCTGCGGCATGGAGCGCCGCCGGTAAAACTCCTGCGACCTTCCGTACGGCGCCGTCCAGCGACAATTCCCCTAAAACGATGGAATCGGCCAGCTCCCCCGCCGGCAGAACCTCCATCGCGGCCAAAACCCCCAACGCGATCGGCAGATCGTAATGGGAGCCTTCCTTGGACAAATCCGCCGGGGCCAGATTGACCGTCAGGCGCTTGGGCGGAAGGGAAAGGCCGAGCGCGTGCAGAGCGCTCCGGACGCGCTCCCGGCTTTCAGCGACAGCCTTGTCAGGCAGCCCGACGACCGTAAACGCGACGACGCCGTTGGCGATCTGAACCTCCACGTCCACATCCCGGGCTTCGACTCCCTGAAAGGCGACGGTATGGATGCGGGCGACCATGGGGCGAACGGACCTTTCGCGGTTTGGTGGACGATATGTCTGTTTATGACATGACGCTAAAAAAATGAAAACCCCGTATTCTTTAACCGCGCTTTTACCTTTTCGCCGTAAAAAAGCTTGTGGATAAAAACCCGAAAAGGGGGAGGAGGTATCCCATGACGGCCATTTCAGAAGAAGAAAAAACGTTGGCCCTGTTGCATGCAGAATTCGTCGTACCGCTCGTGCTGGTCGATATGATGGACGGCCGCGAGATACTGGACGATATCGCGGAATATACGCTCCACGACATGATCGGCGAGATGCAGCCCGATACGGCTTGTTTGTGTCTGGCTTTGTGCGGCCAGCAAATCGCGGCGCGTTTTTCGTCGATTCCGTCTTGCCACGCGCTGAAGATCGAATCCGAACGACTGGTGGACGAACTGGCGCCTTTATGGCTATCCGAAGCCGGCAGAGCCGCGCCCTTGAGCGAGCGCGACATTCTGGACCGCCTGGTCTATCTGCCTGAGGACCTTGAATCGCTCGGGGATTTGTTCGACACGGTTCAGGTCTCCTTGCAAAGAGTTTTCCCGGCGGGCGCGCGGCTTTGCGACGCGCTCGCGCTTCAAGCCCACGCTCACGGCGAATCGGCCGAAAACAGGCTCCAGGAGGTTCATCTGCCGTCTTTGTCCCGTCAGCTATCGGTGCAAGCCGAAGGCAACGTGATTATTTTCCCCGGTCGTCTGAGAGATTAGCCGCCGTCAGCGTGTAAAGCGCGGCGGTTTCCGCCCGCAAGATGCGCGGTCCCAGCGAGACAGGCCGGATAAATACGCAGGTCGTCAGAAAGTCTTTTTCCTCTCGCGAAAACCCACCCTCCGGTCCGATCAAGAAAGCCGTCGCCCGTCCGGCGTTTTCCTCGAGCGCGCGCCCAAGCGGCAGGCTTTCCTCGTACCGTTCGATGCAGGCATGGACGACATCCCCCCGTTTTTCTTGATCCTGTATGCTCTCCGTCAAGGCACGGAGCGAATGAAAACGCGGGACATCCAGCCGTTCGCATTGTTCGGCCGCTTCGACGATCTGCCGGTTGATTCGCTCTACGTTCAAAACACGGTTTTCGGTGTTTTGCGTCAGCACCGGATAAAAATCCGTGACCCCCAGTTCGACCGCCTTTTCGATCAGCCAGTCCATCCGGTTCTTTTTAATAGGGGAAAAGAACAGGGAAAGCCCCTGTGGCGCGGGCGGCTGGAACCGTATCTGTTCGCAGGGAACGGCCCGGGCGGCTTTTTTCCCCTGACTTTCAAGGCGGGCCTGCCATTCCCCGTCGCGGCCGTTGAACAGACGCAGGGAAGCGCCCTCTGGCAAACGCAAAACATGTGTCAGATAATGAAACGCGGCCGGAGACAAAAGAACCGCTTCCCCGCACCGCAAACCTTCCTCGACATAAAGCCGCGGGCATTTTATGATTTTATCTGTTTTCATCATCATCAAAGAAGTAGCACGAATATGCACACGGACATCAACAGAAAAAGCCTGATCGCGAGATTCCCGGAACCTCTGCGTTCCTACGCCTATCTGGCACGCTTGGACCGGCCGGTGGGGATCTGGCTTTTGCTGTTGCCGGGATGGTGGGCGGTTTTGCTGGCCGCCGGGGGGGCGGGAGCCATGAATCCGGATGACTGGAGGCTTGCGGGTTTGTTCGGCCTCGGCGCCGTCATCATGCGGGCCGCCGGGTGCGTAGTGAACGATTTATGGGACCGAAAACTGGACCAGAACGTTGTACGTACTGCGGATAGGCCTCTGGCAGCGGGAATCATCAAACCCTTTTCTGCGATCGCCTTTCTGGCACTCTTGCTGTGCGGGGGGCTCGCGATTTTGCTCCGTATGCCGCTTGTAACGGTTTTGCTGGGGGTGATGGTCGTGCCGTTGATTTTTCTCTATCCCCTGATGAAGCGGATTACCTGGTGGCCGCAGGCGTTCTTGGGCCTCACCTTCAATTTCGGGGCTCTGATGGGTTGGAGCGCCGTCACAGGAATCGTCGGCCTTCCCTCTTTATTGCTTTATGCGGGGGGGATCTTCTGGACGCTGGGCTACGATACAGTTTACGCACATCAGGACAAAGAGGACGATTTGCGGATTGGTGTGAAATCCAGCGCCATCCGTCTGGGGAGACACAGCAAAAAGGCCGTTGCCGGGTTCTACGCCGTTGCGGGGGTTTTGATCGTTGCTGCGTTTCTCGCTGCGCAGGCGGGGCCTTTTTCAGTGGCACTGCTTGTGCTCCCCGCCTTGCAGATCATACACGCGCATAAGCGTTGGAACCCAGAAGATGCAGCTTCGTCCCTCCAGGCTTTTCGGGCGGCGCGGAATACAGGTTTTCTGGTGTTGCTGGCTGTGTTTTTTCACGGATGAAAAAAACCCCTTGACAAAATAGGATTTTATTCCTTATCTTTTTCTTCGCGACGCCCGGACTCTGTCCCGACAGGACAGACGGGCGTTTTTTGTTCAAACAAAGCGTAAAGGGCAGAGCGGGATGTTGAGATTGGGGTTGTTGCTCAGGGGCTTGACGGCAAAAGCCGGAAGCGCGGGCGTACTCGTCAACCTTCTTCTGACGGAATCCGGCAATTTCCTTTTGACCGAAAGCGGAGCGTTTATCGACTATGGCGAATAAGAAAATCAGTGAACTGGCTGTGTTTTCACCCCCCTATGCGGGCGGTGAGGACATCATCGTGAACAAATCCGGAGTCGCGACCTACAGGGCCGATCTTCGTTATCTGGGCCTCGCGGATGCAAGCCTGACCTATAACGGAGACGGCACTGTGAACACCCTCACGAAGGCGGGACGAACAAAGACGTTCACTTATTCCAGTGGTGTTCTGCAAAGCTGGAGCGACGGGACAGTGACGACAACATTCGGATATGACGGAGGCGGCAATGTCGATTCTATCACGGTTGCTTAGACGCAAGGACGGACCAATCGGGATTATGGCGTACCGGTACAAAGGAAAGATCTACAAATTCGTGAATGAGAAGAACAAAAATGTCGCGTATCGCGTTACGGGCGGCGGCGAAATCATCGTAGCCCCGGACGGAGGTGTCAAAAAGGCACGTATCAAAGACACGTGGAACGAAAAACAGGAGGAACACCCATGAGCATTACGTATTCCGGCGGGATTATCACGGTAACGGGGGGATCGGATTCGG
>JAGRJZ010000066.1 GCA_020442505.1 Alphaproteobacteria bacterium
GCTAAACGCGGTTGCGGAATAAGCGCTGCGGACCCGGGGGCGGTACCCGGCGGCTCCACCATCAGAAGCCAATGGACCGGTTTTCCGGATTCAGGGGCTTTTGAATTGGGGCCGAAACAGGATCGACACACGTGGTAAAGGCGATTGGCGGCGTTCGGTATTGTATCCGCCGTTATCGGGCTGATTTTATAGTTGCAAATGATAACAACTATGCTGTAGCCGCCAATGACAACGAATATTTCGTTGCCGAAGGCGAAGCGATTGCTGCTTAATTTTAGGTCGCGAAAGCACGCTACATTCAATTCCTGACTTACTAGCATGAGACAGGTGGGGCGTGGGGCTGCCTAGCAACAGAAGTGCCCCGTTTTTCTCGTTGATCGCGCGTTTGCCACGTTTCCCCCTTCGTTCTGTCTACATTCGAGAACAAATATGTTGTACAAAAATGGGGGCGATTGCGAAATTTTCTCTACGCCCTCTTGACGAAGGCGGCTGTTTGGCGCAAATCTGGGGCAAATTATTTCGACGCCGTTGTCTTTTCTATGGATCAGGAAGATCCGGGGATGAGGTGTTTCGTGCGGGAGACGCTGCGGCGCGCCGTGACGGGCGGGTCGCGTTAACAAGAAAAACGGACGATATGATGAATATTTCCTTCCTGAAAGGCCCTTGTCGCAGCGCTCTTGCTCTGTCCTGCGCAGGGTTTGTGAGCGTTCTGGGCGTCTCCCATGCGGAAGCCCAGGCCCGCGCCGTCGAACAGACGCCCGCGTTAATCATCGCGAACGAGCCGTTGCCTCCCGCGCTGAAGGAACAGCTTTATCGCAATCCTTTCCGAGCGCCGGCCATCGACCCGGCCCAGATTTCCGGACCGGCCTATTACCAGGATACCCATACCCCGGTTGGACGCAAGATCCAGACCGTCCGGAAGGAGCTGTTCGGGCTGCAGGGTGCGATATCGGATCTCTCCCAGAGCTTGAACCGGATCGAAAAGAGCGGACAGGACCAGGCGGCCTCTTATTACGCCAGCATCGCGACGATCAACACCCAGCTTCAGGTCGGGACGACTCCCGGAAACCCGCGCCTGGTGCAGCGTCTGGGAACAGCGCAGGAAAGCCTCGGCAAGCTGGAGAGCAATGTTTCCTCCCTGAGCGAGCTGGGCACGAACGTCTCGGCGGTGGCCTCTCGCGCCTCTTTTCTGCAGGAGGAAATCCGCGCGACGTATAGTCTGGAAGGCGCCGTGGAAGAAGATCACGTACAGCTGGCGCAGCTGGAGGACGCGGTCGCCAACACGGTGGTCGTGGTTGACCGCCTCTTGAACAACATTAACGACGATATCAGCCGGACTTCGGCTTATCTGGGGACGGAGCGGGCGAATCTGCGGGTTCTGGCGACCGCCGTACGCGCCGGTGATCTGATGGGGAAAAGTCTTTCGAATCATCCCTTCGGCGGCGCTCAAAAGGTTGATCTGGCGGCCATGACGATGCCGGCCCCCGCCGCGGGGCAACCGGCGCCGTTAATGACCGGACCGGCCGCATCTGCGCCGGCAGGATACGCAGCTACTCCGGCATCGGCTTCGCCCGCCATGTCTCCCGTGACAGGGGCACGGCCGTTGGTCAAAATCCGTTTTGATCGTCCCGATATTGATTATGAACAACCGGTTTACATGGCCGTGAACGAGGCTTTGGCACGTTACCCGTCCGCCCGTTTCCAGCTGGTCGCTGTGCATCCGAATCAGGGCAATGTTGCCAAACAGGCAATCGAAAGTGCGCGCGCGCGCCGGAACGCCGAACGCGTCTTGCGCAGCCTGACCGAGATGGGGCTTGATATGGGTCAGATCGATCTGTCTTACGCCCCCAGCCCGCAAGCCGTCACGAGCGAAGTGCATCTCTACGTCCGGTAAGCGGTTTTCGGGCGGGCTTGCACATTAGAGTGCGGCGCCGTGCGCGGATTCCTTTCTGTCCCCGTAGCTCAGCAGGATAGAGCGCAGGATTCCTAATCCTGAGGTCGTGGGTTCGAATCCCGCCGGGGACGCCATCTTGCTGCCCCCCCGTCCGTCCGTTTGCATTAGCCCCGGCGTTTCGTATAAGCCTTGCCAAGAGCCAGGAAAATCCGTATAAGGGGGTCTTCTTTACAAACATAATAAGCAGGGAGACCGCCATGGAAGCGATGGATCTCGTTATTTCCTGGGGCATACGCCTCGTCACCGCCGTTTTGATCCTGGTCGCCGGATGGATGATCGGCAACTGGGTCAGCAAATGGATCAAACATTTCGAAACGCTGGATACGACGTTGGCCGGGTTTTTGGGCGGGTTTGCGAAATACGCTGTCTTCGCCGTTGCCATCGTGACGGTTTTGGCGCAGTTCGGCGTCCAGACCGCCAGTCTGATCGCCGTTTTGGGTGCGGCGGGGCTGGCCATCGGTCTTGCGCTGCAGGGTACGCTGAGCAACGTGGCGGCGGGGATGATGCTGTTGGTGCTGCGTCCCTTTAACGTGGGCGATTTCATTTCCTTTGGCGGGACCAGCGGCACGGTCAAGGCGCTGGGCTTGTTCGGGACGGAGCTTGCCACCACGGACAATATCTATATCTTCGCCCCCAACAGCCAGATCTGGGGCTCGGACATCCAGAATTTTTCCCGTAACGGCGAACGGCGGCAGGACATCGTCGTCGGGATCAGCTACGATGACGACATCAACAAAGCCATCAAGGTGATCCAGAAGGTGTTGGACAAGGACTCCCGCCTGTTGTCGGGCGAGGGACAAGACCCCCAGATCATGGTCACGAATATGGGCGATTTCGCAATCGACCTGACGGTTCGATTCTGGACCAGGCGGGAAGATTTCTGGACGACCCAGATCGAGATGAAAAAGGCCCTGAAAGAGGCCATGGACAAGGGCGGGATCACGATTCCGTTCCCCACCCGCACCGTCAAGGTCGAGGGCGGAGACGCCGCCACGGCCGCCAAGGCGGTGGCTTGATACCGCGCGCGGCGGGACGGCGTCTGTCGTCTGTGGTGGTTATGGATTACGGCACGATCCGTGCGGCCCAGCGTTCCGCCCGGGACAGGTTCTTATCCAGCGCCGCCATCGTCGCGGCCAGGTCGGCGCTATCGTCCCGGGCCCAGACCCACAGGGTTTTGAGATAAAGCCCCGTGAGCCCCGCCACCCGGAGTGCGCCCTTGATCCCGCCTGTTTCGATCTGAGCGGCCTCCAGCATCCAGACCATCGAGCGTCCCAAATGCGGGAGGCCGATGACGGCCTGTTTCGGATCGCAGCGAAAAGAGCGCAAGATCGCGCACACGGCGTTCCGGTCTTCGTTCAGGATCTCGAATCGTTCCATCAGAACATCGAAGAGCCGGTCCCGCGGAGGGCTCGTATCGTCGCCGGCGGACGCGGTTTGCTCCAGAACCCGGCGATCGACCCCCCGTCCATAGGCGGCCAGAATGTCTGTCTTGTCGTCGAAATGTTCCCGCAAAACGGCCAGAGACAGCTTGGCCTGCGCGGCAATCGCGTGCAGGGTGACGGTCTCCCACCCCTCGGCCGCGGCCAGAGACATCGCGGCCGCAACAGTCTTTTCCCTGACGTTTTTTGTGGTTTGTTTCGACATGACGGTTTTGTTTTGTGAAAAGCTCCCTTACAAATACATGATGTGCGATCCCCCGGCAAGGGCGAGACCGCC
>JAGRJZ010000067.1 GCA_020442505.1 Alphaproteobacteria bacterium
ACGCGACGCTCAACCCCGGCGGGGTCCGGATCGGCACGGCGGAAATCTACCGCCAGGTCGAACAAGTGCCGGAAGTGTTCGAATCCATCGCCGTGGGACAGGACTGGGACGGCGACGTGCGCGTGATCCTGTTCGTCAAGCTGAAGGACGGCGCGACATTGACCGACGATCTGGTTAAAACGATCAAAGCCCGCATCCGTGCCGGCGCGTCGCCCCGGCACGTGCCCGCGAAGATCTTGGCCGTTGCGGACATCCCCCGGACGAAATCCAATAAAATCGTGGAGCTTGCGGTGCGGAACGTGATCCACGGCCGCCCGGTCAAGAACGTCGAGGCCCTGGCCAATCCGGAGGCACTGGATTTGTATAAAGACCTCCCCGCCTTGCAGGAGGCATAAAAAACGAGGGCCTTTTAGTGACAGGCCCCCGCTTTTTCCCTTGTTCTGTTTGTTCGGCTACTCCCCGCCGCCGAGGGAGTGGACGTACACCGCCAGCTGGCGAATCGTGTCGTCGTCCAGACGATCCGTCCAGGCTTGCATCACCCCGCCCCGGCCGCCATAGACGGTCTCATAGACGGTGTCCCGGTCACCGCCGTAAAGCCAGATCGCGTCGGTCAGATTCGGTCCGCCCATCTCGCGAATCCCTTTCCCATCCTCACCGTGACACGCGGTGCAGTTATAGGCGAAGACCTCCGCGCCATCCGGGTGCTTCGCAGCAGAGGCCTCAAAACCGCCTTCCTTTGAAATGCCCAGCACAAAATCGACGACCTGGTTGATTTCCTCGGGCTCCAGAATCTCGTCCTTCCCGAACGCCGTCATCATGTTAAAACGCGTCTCCGGATGGTTGGAGCGAATCCCGTAGCGGATCGTCTGCTCGATATCGTCGATCGTCCCGCCCCAAATCCAGTCATCGTCGTTCAGGTTCGGAAAGCCCGGTCCGCCGCTGCCGCCCGAACCGTGACACGTCGCGCAATTATCCTTGAACGCGGTCGCGCCGCCGGTGGTGGCGAACTTGTACAGCTTTTCGCTTTTCATGATGTCGTCATACGAGGCCGACCGGAACGCGCCCAGATATTCGGCCTGCCGCGCGGTGATCTCGGCCTGGGATTTTTCCAGTTCCTTATACGTGCTGTACCCGGCCGTGCCCTCGATGGCGCCGCGGGCCTCCCCGCCCGGAACGGGCCAGGACGGATAGATCACCCAGTAACCGATCGCCCAGAGCGTGCAGAGGATATACATCCACACCCACCAGCGCGGCGCAGGATTGTTCAGCTCCTCCAGGGAACCGCCGTCCCAGCTATGGCCGGTGGTGTGCACCCCGGTTTCTTTATCCAGCCGTCCTTTGTGATCTTCAGAATGGTCGTCGGTCATTTTGGTTTCTCCTCGTATGAATGTTTTTTACCGCGAAGGCGCGAAGTTATTCCTTTTCCGGCAAGGTGTAAGGTTTAGCGACGAGCATATAGGCCCGTCCTTCAGGATCGTATTTTTCCATGGTTTTCCGAATAAATCCCTGATCCCGCATTTCCTCGAGCGCCAGATCCAGCATCCGGGCAAAATCGTACTGCCCTTTCCCGAACATGAATCCGTGCGAAAAAAGACGAATGGGATTCTCTGCGTTCACTTCTTTTATTTTTCCCGGATTGGCTTTCATGTATCCGGCGGCAATCCCTGTATTGACGAATGCAACGTCAGCTTTGTGCAAGGCAACGTTTTCCATCATAAAAGCCAGATCGGTCGTTTGAGGCAAGGACAGTGTTTGCGCCCGGGGAAGATCTTCCTCAGCGATATATTGCGACATCTCACCGTCAATCGTCACGATCGTCACCGCCGGATCGTTCATGGCGGAAAGATTGCCGTCGAACCGATTATCATCCGCACGGACATAGGTACCCTGCGCGTTGTAAAACAAGGGGATCGTAAAATCCGTGATCGGGGCGCGGCGCGTATCGCGGTAAAGGGAAATGCAAACAGCGTCGTAGCGTCCTGTTTGCAGACCTGTGGCCATTGTCGGGAAGGTTACTTCCTCCGTCCATTCAATGTCGAGGTGCAAACGACGCCCTAGTTCCTCGGCAATGTCGTAGGAGATGCCCGATAAGACGCCCGTGTTCGGGTCTTTCATCATCTCCGGTGCAAGGCCGAGAATATAAGCACATCTTATCGTCCCCGTCCTCATCACACGGTCATAGACGGATTCGGATTTGTCGATTTTCTCGAACGCGTGGGCGGGGGGTGTTTGGATTATGTAGAATTGTATAAAAAGACAGGCGAAGAAAAGGAAGAAAAGCGCCCTCTCCAAAATGCGCGCGACCGCGCGTTTTGCGACAAGAACACGTTTTCCCTTCCTTATGTCGTCTTTATTATTTTCCATAATTCAAATCCTTTATATTCCAAACGCCCGCGTCAGGAAAAATCATGATGATTCCTCCGGCAGAGCGTAGGGTTTATAGGGAATCATCGGACGCAGAAAAGCCTCCGGGAACTCCTCGTATTTGTTCAAAATCCGTTCGACCGTCCCATCGTTTGTCAGTTCGATCAAAACCACATCGACCATCCGGTTGAAAACAGTATCCCCGGGCGGCAGCCCGACACTAATGGGAAAAACGTTCACCGGAGGACCACCGTCCAGCATTCTCAGTTTTCCGGGGTTATGTTTCTCGTATTGACGAAAGGCCCCCGGCTCGACCAGAGTCGCGTCCACCTTCCCCATCTCGACCTCTATGAACAGCTGGCTGTAATCCAGAATCTGGGACATAGCGCTTGTCTGTGCTTCAGGAAAGATCTGCCGGGCGACGACACTGGATAGTTCCCCGTCCAGCACGGCGATAGTGTAGTCCGGATCGTTGAGAATCTCCCGAATATTACCGTCAAACCGCGTATCGCCAGCTCTTACGGCAACATACATCGGCGTATAGAAGATCGGTTGTCCAAAGTCGATGAACTTGGCACGGGCGCTGTTGTACCCAAGCCCGGCGCAGATCATGTCGTAGCGGTTTGTGACAATCCCCTCGACAACCGTCCCCCAGCCGCTTTCCTCTGTCCAGACAATCTCCAGATCGAGCCGCTTGCCGACCTCCTCCATCAGGTCGTAAAACATGCCCGACAGTTTGCCGGTTTCGAGGTCTTTATAGAGGACAGGAGTCCACATCGCATACCCGCACCGGATTTTCCCCGTGCGCATCACGCGATCGTAGACGGATTCCTTACTATCGGTTTTTTCAAAGGCGCCGGCATGCGCGGCAGGAATGCCGAGGGCTGCGATTCCTTCGGCCTCACGCCCCGCCCCGCCCCCTGTCTGTATTATGTAAAATTGAAAAAAGAGAACGGAAAGAACAACGATCAAAGAAACAGCGCTTTTGCTCATAACCGGCCTCCCTTCTTTTATACGCAAAGAACGCAAAGTTTTCTTGTGAAGGCAGTAAAGCCCCTTGCGTTTTCAATCAAATTTACTCTTCCTTCAGGGGAATGTCGCCCTGTTCCTTATAGTATTCCTTCGCGCCGGGGCGGATCAGCCACAACACCACTGCGGCGAAAAAAACAACAAAAAACAACAAGCCGATTACTCCGGCATGATGCGTTATCCAGTCAATCATTGTGCGCTCGCCTGTTTCATTCTCATGTCATAATCCGCGAAATCGACCATCGTCCCGAGAACCTGCAGATACGCGACCAACGCGTCCATGTCAGAGACGATATTGTCCTGCCCGTCGAAATTTCGGGCGTTGACTTCCTCGCCGTAACGGGCCAGCAGGCCTTCCTCGCCGTCCACGTTCGCGCCGGCCTGGGCCAGAGCGTCGTCATGCGCGTGGGCGATTTGCTCGTCCGTATAGGGAACACCGGTCATCCGCAAGGTCTTCATGTGCTTGTCGATATCCGCGATGTCGGCCTCGTGCTTCAGCAAGAACGAATAGGTCGGCATGATAGATTCCGGTACAACATCTTGGGGACGCCGCAAATGGGCCACATGCCAGTCGTCGGAATACTTCCCGCCGACCCGCGCCAGATCCGGGCCGGTCCGTTTGGAGCCCCACTGGAACGGATGGTCNNGTCGTACATGCTCTCCGCCGCCAGGGAATAGTGCCCGTAGCGCGCGACCTCGTCCCGCAACGGCCGGATTTGCTGGGAATGGCAGTTATAGCACCCCTCCCGGACGTAGACGTTATACCCGGCGAGCTCCAGCGGGGTATAAGGACGCACGCCGTTCACCGGTTCGATGACCGTTTGCATCCGGAACAGGGGCAAAATCTCCACCGCTCCGCCAATCAGCACGACAATCAGAATCCCAATTGTCAGGACGATCGAGTTTTTCTCAAAAACCTCGTGTTTTTTTGACCAGCTCATGCCAGCGCCTCCTTCGTTTGCGCACCAGATACGTTTTCCCCTTCCTTCACGGTCTTGATCATGTTGTAGACCATGATCAACGCCCCGGCGAGGAACAGCAAGCCGCCCGTCGCCCGGATGACGTAGAACGGATGCATCGCCATGACCGTTTCGACGAAGGAATATTCCAAAAAGCCCATCTCGTCATAGGACCGCCACATCAGGCCCTGCATGA
>JAGRJZ010000068.1 GCA_020442505.1 Alphaproteobacteria bacterium
ATCTGGTAAAGCTGCGCCAGTCCGAACATCTCGGCGCGATGCACAATCATCGTATTGGCTGTGGGAATATCGATTCCGCTTTCGATGATATTGGTCGCCAATAAAATATCATATTGCCCGTCATAAAAAGCCGTCATCCGGTCTTCCAGATCGGTGGAGGGTAGCTGGCCGTGCGCGGTGACGATCTTCAGCTCCGGCACCAACGCTTTTAGACGTTCCTCTACATCCCCCAGATCCTTCACCCGCGGACAGACGTAAAAACTCTGCCCTCCGCGGTGCCGTTCGCGCATCAGGGCCTCGCGCACCACCATCGGATCAAAGGGCAGAACGAACGTGCGCACCGCCAGCCGATCCACGGGCGGCGTCGCGATCAGGCTCATTTCCTTCACCCCCGTCAAAGACATCTGGAGCGTCCGCGGAATAGGCGTCGCCGTCAGGGTCAGCACATGCACGTTTTCTTTCAGCTCTTTCAGGCGCTCCTTCTGTTTTACGCCGAAACGTTGTTCTTCGTCCACGATCAGCAGCCCCAGATTCGCAAACCCCATCCCTTTGGCGAACAAAGCATGGGTCCCGACCACGATATTGATGCTCCCGTCCTTCAAACCCTGTCGGACCTTGTCTGCGTCGCGCGGTGCGACCATGCGGGACAGTTGCTCCACGCGCAGGCCCGTCCCCTGAAACCGGGAGAAGAAGTTTTTGAAATGCTGCCGCGCCAGCAAGGTCGTCGGCACCACGACGGCCACCTGCACGCCGTTCATCGCGGCGACATAAGCCGCACGCAGCGCCACCTCGGTCTTCCCAAACCCAACGTCCCCGCAGACCAGCCGATCCATCGGATGCCCTTTGTCCAGATCTTCGAGCACGGCGGCGATGGCGCGCTGCTGATCCTCCGTCTCGTCATAGGGAAAGTGGGCGGCGAAGTCTTCGTAGTTATCGTTCACGGGTAGCTTTTCCCCGTCCCGCAACGTCCGGGCCGCCGCGATCTTCAACAAATGGTCGGCGATCCGCATCAAATCCTTTTTGACCTTTGCTTTACGCGCCTGCCACCCTGCCCCGCCCAGCTTGTCGAGTGGCACGGCCCCTTCGTCGCTGCCGAAACGGGAGAGCACCTCAATATTCTCGACCGGCACGAATAATTTGTCTTCACCGGCGTAAACAATTTTCAGGCAGTCATGCAGCATCTTACCGACCGCGAGCGTCTCCAGCCCCTCAAAACGCCCGACTCCGTGCTCCATGTGTACCACCAGATCTCCGGGCGCGAGAGAGGATACCTCCGTCAAGAAATTATCGGCTTTTTTACGTTTCTGAGCCTTGCGGGCCAGGCGATCGCCCAGAATATCCTGCTCCGTCATCACCGTCAGATCCGGTGCGACGAATCCGCGCTCAAGCGCCAGAACCGTGATGCCTATCTGTCCCGACTTCAGTTTTTTGACGTCTTCGTAAAACCCGCAATCTTTCAGATTTTCGATCCCGGCATGGTCCAGCAACCCCTTCAAGCGTTCTTTGGATCCTTCCGAATAGGCCGCAATGAGAATCTGACACCCTGCCCCCTGCCGTACCCCGACATATTCCTTTACCGCTCCGAACACGTCCCCGCCCGGTAAGGCACGAATATCGCCGAAGTCACGGCCCTTACGCGCTCCGGAGACCGTCAGTTCTTCTTCAAGAGCGACGAACGGCGACAATACCGCCGCCCCGTCCATCCAGTTTTCCTCAACAACATACAAATGAACCACCGGCAAGGGGTGATAAACGCTGCCCGATAACGAAACGTCTTTCGACTTCTTGCGGTCCGTCCCCGCCGCGGCAAGCGTTTTGCGCGCCTGATAAAAATCCGCGACCTGAGCCGCCCGTTCGCTACAGGCCTGCGGCACGTCGTGATCCATCGTGATCGCCGCGCCGGGCGTATAGTCCAAAAGCGTATCCATGGAGTCGAAAAACAGCGGAAGCCAGTGATCCATGCCGTTATAACGCCGCCCTTCGGACACCGCCGCGTAAAGCGGATCCTCGCTCCGCGGCACGCCGAACAAGTCCCGATATCCTGAACGAAACCGGGCAATGGATTCATCGTCCAGCGTAAATTCCATCGCCTGGGTTAAAGAAAAATGTTCGAGGCTCCGTCCCGTTCGCTGCGTCACAGGATCAAATTCTTTGATCGCTTCGATCTCGTCACCAAACAAATCGATACGAATCGGATTCAAATAACCGGACGGATAAACGTCGATGATACCACCCCGCACCGCGTATTCCCCGTGTTCGCGGACCGTGTCCGTGCGGCTGTAGCCATTGCGGGAAAGATAACTTTGCAGCGCCGCCGGATCAAGTCGGCGGCCGGCTTCCGCCGTAAAGGATGAAGCGGATAGCGGGCCCTTGGGCGTCACCTTCTGCGTTATTGCATTAACAGTCGTCAGCAACACTCTGGGATATCTTCTTTTTTCGCCCTCCCAAACGATCAACTGTGTCAGCGCAGAAACCCGCGCGGCGACGATCTCCGGATTTGGAGAGACACGGTCATAAGGCAGACAATCCCACGCCGGAAAGCATATCACCGCGACGTCCGGCGCGAAAAAAGCCAGCAATTCCGTCAAAACCGCCACCCGCGCATCGTCGAGCGCGACATGGACAAGCACCCGGTCTTCCGCCATCGACGCGCGCGCGCGCTCCGCCAGCACCCGTGCATCCTGCCCTTCGGGGCATCCCGGAATCATCGTAGGATTTGATTTCATCCGGCCTGTTTAAGCAGCAAATTCATGAGAAAGCAACAACGCCACGACTGAATTCGTCTTATGGGCCGGGACGGAGACCTTCCCTGTGATCCAGTTATAAAGATCCGGGTCGGGCTCGTTCAGGAGATCGTCGTACAAGGCCAGCTCTTCCGGCGAAAACCCCGGAACGTTTTTTGCGGCAAAAGACCCCAGAAAAAGATCCATTTCCTTCGTTCCCCTGTGCCCGGAGCGAAAGATCAGCCGCTTGCGTTTGATTTCGATCGGCTCTACAGTCATACCTGTTGTTTAAAAGGAGACGATCCGTAATGAAAGCTTTTTTAAAAGAAAACGCTGTTTTAATCGCGGGCATTTCACTGCCGGTTCTTTTAACGCTCATCTTTTTCTTTGCCACGCAAGTTGAATGGACGCCTGTCCCGCCACCGAAATACCAGCTTGTTTTTGCGACTGACTATCAGAATCGAACAAACAACCCTTATCAAATTGTCGTTCAGGATTCGCAGGTCCGATTCCGCTATTTCCCTCCAACAAAAGAGCGTGATTACGGTCACTGGAACAAGCCCCGTCTGTACGTTTACAGGCCGAAAACAGACACAAGCCAAGAGATTGTTATTCCGTCTATAGATGACCCTGACAAACAAATCGATGTCGTCCTCCCGGAGCTGGCTACTGCGAAAATTTCGCCCTTAAAGGAAAGTCCCGACGGCTATAGTTTCGAATATGAATATGGGGGAAACAGAAACCTGATGACGGAAATATTTGGCGGGGGCCATCGCTCTCGATCAAACTACGTTTTACGAAAAGGGTCCTATAAAGTTGTTATTCCCAAAGCTCCGCGCTACAACTCGGAATTTATTGGCTGGATTCTGGAGGAATAAATTGTGACCACGACAAAAACAGAACAAGACCTGTCCGGAAAAGAAAAAGCGCTTGCCGATATTGCGGTTTTGGCTCAAAAACACGATATCACGCTGGATGAAATCGGGGCCTGCCTGACACGACGTGCGCTCCAGAACAAAAGCGGCAAATGGGTAACGCGTTTGCTCGCTTATCTTGGGGCGGCCCTGGTTTTTGGAGGGCTCGCGCTTTTCATGACAATGATCTGGGACGATCTGAACAGTCCCGCCCGGGTAATCATCACCTACGGCCCCGGCCTCGTCGCCTTCATTTTGGGTATTATGGTGCTGAAAGATCCCCGTTTCGAAAAGGCGTCCACCCCGCTATTCCTCAAAAGCGCTGTCCTCTTGCCGACAGGGATGTTTGTCTTTTTGCACGAATATGCCGACGGCGACGATACCCAACTGGCGGCGATGATTGTTTTTGGCCTTCTCGCTTTTCAGTTCCTCGGCGCGTTTTTTACCCTGAAACGCACCAGCCTTTTGTTCTTTGGTTACTTGTTCTGGAACAGCGCCCTTGGTCTTTTCATGGACAGGCTCCACGTTCCCGAAGAATTTTTGGGAATCGGCCTGGGCCTCTCGATCATGACAACCGCGTGGTGTATCGACAGAACCCGTCACCGTGCGACCGCTCCTTTTTGGTATTTTATGGGAAGCTCAGGATTCCTGTGGGCCGTGTTCGATCTTCTGGAAGGCGTTCGCTTGTTCGATATTTGTTATTTACCCGTTGCGATCACGATCATGATGCTTAGCACACGCATACACAGCCGAACCTTGCTGCTCGTATCCACATTTTCCC
>JAGRJZ010000069.1 GCA_020442505.1 Alphaproteobacteria bacterium
AAGATGGAGGACGTCATCTTCGCCGGGACGGATTCCCGCCCGGCCCGAAACATGGCGGAGGTGTCGGTACTTCTGGACAACAGCAAACGTACGGCGCCGGGGCCCCACAACAACACGGACGAGATCGAGGTCGTGCGTAAAATCGCCCGGGACCAGGGATCTGCCTACCGGATCAATGGAAAGGGCGTACGTGCCAGAGACGTACAGCTGCTCTATGCGGATATCTTAAGCGGCGCGAATTCGCCCTATCTGGTCTCCCAAGGCAAAATCACGAACATGATCCAGGCCAAGCCGCTGGAGCGCCGGATGTTTTTGGAAGAAGCCGCCGGAATTTCCGGCCTCTACGCCCGACGGCACGAGGCGGAACTGCGTCTGCGCGCGACGGAGACCAACCTCGGGCGGCTGGATGATCTGTTGGGCGGAATGGAGACTCGTTTGGCGGATTTGAAGAAACAAGCGCGTCAGGCCGCAAAATACCGGAATCTCAGCGCGCAGATCCGGCAGTTGGAAGTCATGATCGCCGCGTTGGAATGGCGTGCCTCCCACGACAAGCTGCGTGAGGTCGAACGTGCCTTCGGGGTGGCCGAAAGCGCGGTGGCCGAGCATCTGACGGTCGTCACGCAACTGACCCGAACCCAAAACACCCAGGCCGCGGATCTGC
Organism: Alphaproteobacteria bacterium; assembly: GCA_020442505.1. Lineage (GTDB taxonomy): Bacteria > Pseudomonadota > Alphaproteobacteria > Micavibrionales > Micavibrionaceae > JACKJA01. The sequence continues at coordinate 662 of JAGRJZ010000069.1, forward strand.
CCGATTTACGGCAAAAGGACGCCGAGACGGCCGCATCCCTTCAGGCCCAGAAAATCGCCTTGCAACGTCTGGAAGACGAAGCGCAGCGGATCGACGCCCAGCTTTCCGAAAACGAAAACCAGTTGGCACAGATCGGCATTGATCGGATGCACGAACGCGAAACCTTGGCCGAAAACGAAAAAATTCTGACTCAGCTTGAGCGGGAAAACGAAAAACTCTCCGCCCGTCAAGAAACGGACACAGGCGACCTGACCCTCCGAGAGGCCGAAAAAACCCGGTTGCAAGAGATCGTAAACGAGCAGGACGCGGCCTGCACCGCCTTGATGGAACAAGCGGCGCAAACACGCGCACAGAAAGAATCGCTCGAATCCCGGATCGCGCAGGATCAAAAGCGCCGTGAGTCTTTGGAGCTTCGCCATGCGGACATCGCGGCTCATCTGACCGAACAAAAGGCCCGGGCGCCCGCGGAGAATCCGGTTGAAACCTTACGTGCGGGGATAGCCGCAAGCGAAACGCGGATCGAAACGCTCCGAAAGGGAATAGAAGAAAAGGAGACCGCTCTTCAGGAAGCTCGCAGCAAGGCCGAAACCGCTCGCGAGGCTTTACGCGAGGCGGAAAACAATAAGATAAAAAAAGAAAATGAAATAAATGCATTAGAAAGTGTTATTAAATTATTTTCAGAAGGTTTGTTTCGACCGATTCTCGACGACATTCATACCGAGGACGGGTTTGAAATCGCTTTGTCCCGGGCTCTGGGCGATACGCTAACCGCCTCGACGGATCCGGATGCTCCGATCGTCTGGCGAGAAGCGCCCGCAGGAGCGATTCCGGATCTCCCCTCCGGTTTGCAGAGCCTCTCCCGCCACGTCAAGGCGCCCAAGGCCCTTGGCCGGGCGCTGTCCCAGATCGGTTTCATCGCGGAGGAACAAGACGCGCCGAAATACGTGGATACCCTCCATCCAGGACAGTCGATCGTCGCCCGAAGCGGCGCGTATTGGCGTTGGGACGGCCTGCATATCAAGGCCGACGCGCCCGACCGACACGCCGTTCAGATTCAGCAAAAAAATCGCCTTGAAGAACTCCAGAAGCAGATTCCAGCCTTGGAAAAAGCCATCGAAGCCGCTACGGAAGAACGGGATCAAACTCAAACGAAGCGCGAAAAAACGGAAAACTCCCTGACCGCCCTGCGCCCTGAGCACAGCGCGGCTGAGGCGGCCTTGCGAGCTGATCGCGCGGCTCTCTCGGACGCGCTCGAGGGCCAGGCCGCCACTCTCGCGGAGCAAGCAAAACAGGAAGAAACGCTCCGTCTGTTAAGTACAGAATTACAGGATTTGAATTCCGAAATATCAAAAAATAACAGTGCATTGAAGAATTTTGATGATAAATTAATTGAGAAAAAACAAACTGAAATCTCGACCCGTAAAGCCGCTCTTTCGACCGCGCGCGAAGAGCTTCAAGAGGCCCTGACGGCTTTCGACATGGCCCGCCAGGAGCAATCCCGTCGCAAGGCTCGGCTGCAAGCTATCGGAGACGAGCGGGTGAATCTTCAAAACCGCTGCATCCGGGCCCGGGAACATTTAAAAACGTTGGACGCAAGAGAATCTGAAATCAAGGAAAAAACGGAATCCCTGCGCGCGCGCCCTGCGGCGATTCGGGCCGAAACCGAAGCGCTTTTATCGAAGATCACGGTGAAGGAACGTGAGAAAAACGCACTTGCCGACAAAATCGCGGGGATCGAAGGCGAGCTGTCCGAAACGACGCGCGCCCTGAAAGAGGCCGAATCACAGCTGGCAAGCGCCCGCGAAGACCGCGCCAGAGCCCAGGCGATGACCGAAGAACGCCAGCGTCACCTGCGCGAGATTAAAACACATGTGGAGGAGCATTTCGGGATGGCGCCGGAGGATCTGCATGCGGAAGCAGCGCTGGATCCCGACAATCTGCCGGCGCTGGAAGACTTAAAATCACGAAAGGAAAGCGATATCCGGGCCCGCGACGCGATCGGACCTGTGAACCTTCGCGCAGACACGGAAGCCGAAGATCTGGAAACGGAGCTGGGAGGAATTTTGAACGAACGCGCGGATTTGCTGGCCGCGATCCAGGAACTGCGCGGCGGGATTAACAAGCTGAACAAAGAAGCGCGCGAGCGTCTCAACGCCGCCTTTGACCGTGTGAACGCCCATTTCCGCGACATGTTCACGCGCTTGTTCGGCGGGGGAAAGGCGCATTTGGCTTTGATCGAATCGGACGACCCGCTTGAAGCCGGACTGGAAATCTATGCCCAGCCGCCCGGCAAGGCGCTTCAGTCCCTCTCCTTGCTCTCCGGGGGGGAGCAGACTCTAACCGCGATCGCGCTGATCTTCGCCATGTTCCTGACGAATCCGGCGCCGATCTGCGTGCTGGACGAAGTCGACGCGCCGCTGGACGACGCCAATGTGGACCGGGTGTGCGACCTGCTTGAGGAATTCGCCGAACGCGGGGAAACCCGTTTTCTGATTATCACCCACCACCGTTTAACGATGGCGCGGATGGACCGGCTCTACGGGGTGACCATGACGGAAAAAGGAGTCTCGCAACTGGTCTCGGTCGATCTGAACCAACAGCTTGACTTCCTGGAAGCGGCGGCGTAGGAAAACCCTATGTTTTCATATAATCAACGCTCTGCATTTCCGTCAGGCGGCTGACGGTTCGCTGGAATTCAAAGGCGTAATCCGGACCGACATAAAGTTTCCCGGGCGGCGCGGCGGCGGTCACGACCAGTTTGGTTCCTTTCTCGTACAAGACGTCGATCAAGGTCATCAGGCGTTTTGTCTCGTTTCGCCGGTCATAGCCCAGCTTGGGGATCCCTTCCAAAAACACCGTGTGATAACTCTGCGCGATGTGCAGGTAATCCTCCGCGCCCATGGGCCGTTCGCAGAGTTCGGCAAAGGAAAAGCGCGCCACGCCCTTCGCGGACCGCCGAACCGTCAGGTTGCGCCCGCGCACGCTGAGCGTCTCTTTGTAAGGTTTCGTGTTTTCGGTCAGATCGGCAAAGGTTTTGTCGGCCTTCTGGCGTGCCGGCCGGCCCAGCGGCCAGAAATAAACGCCGTCCTCCTGAAGCGTTTGCAGGCGGTAGTCCCTTGGCCCGTCCATGCAGATCACTTCCGTTTTTTCCTTCAAAAGCGCGATGAACGGCAAAAACAGCTCCCGTTGCAATCCGCCCTCGTACAGGCGATCCGGCGGCCAGTTGCTCGTCGCGACGACCACGACCCCTTGCGCGAATAAAGCGGTAAAAAGACGACCCAAAATCATCGCGTCGGCGACGTCGGTGACATGAAATTCGTCGAAACACAAAACGCGGACCCGTGCGGCAATGTCTTTTGCGAAATCGGGCAGGATCGCGTCCACCCCCTCGCCCCGGCGCTTGTGGAGACCCTCGTGCAGTTCGATCAAAAATTCGTGGAAATGAACCCGGCGCGCGGGCACCGTTTCCGGCAGGCTATCAAAGAACAAATCCATCACCATCGACTTCCCGCGCCCCACCCCGCCATACAGATAGAGTCCTTTTATCTCCGGCGGTTTTTCCCTGTTTCCTCTCCCGCGCGGGACGATAAATCCTCCGGCAAGCCGTTGCATGAAACTTTGGAGGGGGAAGACAGGATGGGCGGCAAGCGCCGTATAAACCCGCTCCAACGCTGCGACCGCCCGCGCCTGATCGGGATCCGGGGTCAGGACGCCGGATTCGCATTGCTGCCGGTAGCGCGTGAGGGGCGAGTTTGTTTTCATAAACATTCACGGCTGGATAAAGAACCCAAGACAGCGGCATTGATCCGCTCCACGGTTTCCTGCTGCCCCAGGATCGCGGCAGCATGGAAGATCGAGGGGGAAACCGTCGTTCCGGTCAGCGCCGCGCGCAGGGGCATAGCGACCGGCCCCAATTTTCCCGCGCATAAATCCTGCGCGACCTCTTTGCAAATCGCCGCAACGGTTTCTTCCGTGAAAGCGGGGGCGCCCCTGAACCGTTTTTGCAACGCCTCAAGAACCGTTTTTGCATCGCCGGAAAGCGCTTTTTGGGCCTTTTCATCATAGGAAAAAGGTATTTTTTTCCCGTAAAAAGCCCCTTCGTCAACAAGATGGAGGAGAGTCTTCGCGCGATCTTTCAATTCCGGCATACCCGCAATGAACCGTTTTTGCGCCGTGTCATCCTCCGTAATGTCCAGGCAGTGACGGGCCCGTAGAATCGGAAGGACGAGATCCAAAAGACGCGGATCGTCCGCTTCCTTGATATAATGCGCGTTCAGACTTTCCAGCTTCGCGAAGTCAAAGCGGGCCGCGGCCTGGTTCACACGGTCCAGATCAAACCATTCAACGGCCTGATCGGCGGAAATAATCTCGTCGTCCCCGTGGCTCCATCCGAGACGCAAAAGATAATTGCACAAAGCCTCGGGCAAGTATCCCATCTCCCGATACTCCTCGACGCTCGCCGCGCCGTGGCGTTTGGACATTTTCTTGCCGTCCGGCCCCAGGATCATCGGTAAATGGGCATAAGCCGGCACGTCCCAGCCCATGGCGTCGATGATAACCTTCTGGCGCGGGGTATTGTTCAGGTGATCGTCCCCGCGGATGACGTGCGTGACGCCCATATCGTGGTCGTCCACGACGACGGAAAGCATATAGGTCGGGCTTCCATCCGAACGCAGCAGAATAAAATCATCCAGCTGCTCGTTCTTTACCCGCACATCGCCCTGTACCTTGTCACGGATCAGCGTTTCCCCGTCCAGCGGGGCTTTGATCCGCACCACGGGGTTCACGCCGTTGCGGGGCTTGCCGTCGGCGTTTTGATCCCGCCAGCGCCGGTCATAGGCTACGGGACGGCCTTGGGCTTTGGCTTCCTCCCGCATGTCGGCCAGCTCCTCCGGCGTGCAGTAGCAATAATACGCCGCGCCCTGGGCCAGCAATTCCTGCGCCACGGCGACATGGCGATCCCTCTGTTCGTACTGGGAGACGATTTCTCCGTCCCAATCAAGCCCAAGCCAACGCAGATCGTTGATCAGCGTCACAACGGCCTCTTCCGAATGACGGGCACGGTCGGTGTCCTCGATCCGGAACAGCATCCTGCCGCCATGATGCTTCGCGTACAGCCAGTTATACAGCGCCGTGCGCGCGTTGCCGACATGCATAAATCCGGTTGGCGACGGCGGGAAACGGGTAACGATGGTCATGATGAGAACTTCCAGAAAATTTTAACGGTTCTTGTCTTCTAAGGAACATAAACATCCGGCGCAGCCGGGTCAAAATCTTTGGTATTACGCGTCACCAGAATCCCCCCACCGACGCGGGCCGTTGCATAGATCATGGCATCGGGAAGCTTCAGCCTCGTATCCCGCCGCAGGGCGGCGCCTTCACGGCAAATCGGCCTGTCCGTGTGGACAATTTCAAACAACGCGTCAATGACTTTATCCGCTGCAGCGCGTTGCGATTCCAGCGCAAGGCCGACCATGAACTCCGCATACGCGATGGCCGGAAGTTTCAGGGAATCAAAACGCTCCAGCGCCAGCTTGTCCGCTTCGTTTCCCTTGAAAAACCCGATCAGGATATTGGTATCAAGATAACCCGTTGCCATTTACTTGTCCGGCCGTTCGATGGGCGTCTGTTCCTGATCGTGCAGGCCCCGGTTTTGAACAAGCTGGCTACCGGCGGAAAAATCCCGTTCGTTCCATTCCGCCCGCATTTTTTCCTGATAAGCAAGGCCGTCCAGACCGTCGAATACGGTCGGATCATTCCTGAACAAGCCGAAATATTGATCCAGCTTGTTTTTAGCTTCCGCCCTTTCTTCTTCAAGGTACAGGGAAACCGCGCGGCGCACCACTTCGGCGCGCGAAAGACCCCCTTGCGCGGCGATGGCGTCGAGGGATTTGATATCGTCACGAGGGATGTCAACAATCGTTCTCATACTTCTATGATGCATGATAACGTTATCAGATGTCAAGCCCTACATATGCACGGCTTTGCCGTAGGCGTCCAGCGTGCTTTCGTGCATCATCTCGGACAAAGTCGGGTGCGGGAAGACGGTGTGCATCAGCTCGGCCTCGGTGGTTTCCAGCGTCATGCCGATGCCAAAGCCCTGAATCATCTCGGTGACTTCCGCGCCGATCATATGCGCGCCGAGCAACTCGCCGGTTTTGGCATCGTAGATCGTCTTAACCAGCCCTTCCGGCTCGCCCAGCGCGATGGCCTTGCCGTTGCCGATAAACGGGA
>JAGRJZ010000070.1 GCA_020442505.1 Alphaproteobacteria bacterium
CCCAAGACAACCGTGATTACGCAGCCGGCGGAAACCACCGCGATCGCCCGGGCGCGCCGCGCCCGCGGCACGCTGGCCGCGCGGGGTATGAACGAATGCGTTACCTGGTCCTTCATGCGGGAGGAGTGGGCCGACCTGTTCGGCGCAAACGATTACCAGGCCGCCCCGGCGCTCAAAATCCGCAATCCGATCAGCGCGGAACTCTCACAAATGCGCCCGACCGCCTTGCCAAACCTGATCGAGGCTGCCGGTAACAACGCCGCGAAAGGCTACCCGGACGCAGCTCTGTTCGAAATCGGGCCCGCGTTCCACACCGCCCGCCTGGACGGGCAAGTGCTGCTGGCGGCGGGGATTCGAAAAGGAACGAAAGGCCCGCGTCATTGGAGCGGCGAGGAAGCAGGCCGCCCTGTCGATCTCTTCGACGCAAAGGCCGACGCGCTCGCGACCCTGGCCGCAGCCGGGGCGCCGACCGGGAACCTCTCCGCCACACGCGACGCGCCGGACTGGTACCACCCGGGCCGCAGCGGCGTCTTGCGCCTGGGGAAAAACGTTCTGGCGCAATTCGGGGAGATTCATCCGGCCGTGCTGGAGGAAATGGACGTAAAAGGCCCGGTCGTAGGGTTTGAAATCTTCCTGGACAACATCCCCGAAGCCCGAAACGTCGGCAAAGCACGGAAACTGCTCACGCTCTCCCCGTTTCAGCCCGTCAACCGCGATTTCGCCTTTATCGTCGACGAAACCGTGGAAGCCGGAGACATCCTTCGGGCCGCTGGCGCCGCTGATAAAACGCTGGTTGCGCATGTGGACGTCTTCGACGTTTATCAGGGCAAGGGCGTGGAAGCAGGGAAAAAATCCGTAGCGCTCACCGTCACCCTGCAACCGACCGATACGACCCTGACCGATGCCGAGATCGACAGCGTATCCCGAAAAATCGTCGACACCGTCGCGGCAAAAACCGGCGGCGTTTTAAGGGGATGACGACACGGGTCAAGGCCCCTCGTCGGGCGCGGCTTTTTCCCGCTTGACCAGCAGTTTGTTCAGCGCGTGGACATACGCCCGGCAAGACGCCACCAGCGTGTCCGGGTCGGCACCCTGACCCAGAACGGTTTTCCCGTTTTCGGCCAGTTTGACGGTCACCTCCGCCTGCGCGTCCGTTCCGCCGGTGACGGCGTGGACCTGGTAAACCGCCAGCTTGGCGTCTGGGTGAGGAACGATTTCGCGAATAGCCTTGAAAATCGCGTCCACCGGACCGTTGCCCTCGACCCAGGCTTGCCTGCGGGCCCCGTCCACGATCAGGGTCAAAGCCGCGGTCTGCGGCCCGCTTGTCCCCGCCTGGACTTGCAGCCCTTCGAACCTGATCCGCTCTTGCGTCCGGACGACCTCGTCGTCGACCAGCGCGACGATATCGTCATCGAAAATTTCCTTTTTCCGATCGGCCAGCTTTTTAAACCGCCGGAACGCATCCTGAAACGCGTTTTCGGGCAAGTCACCATAGCCCATCTCTCGTAATTTATCCTTAAAGGCGTGCCGGCCGGAGTGCTTGCCCAGCACCAGTTCCGATTTCGTCAGCCCCACCGATTCCGGGGTCATGATCTCGTACGTCTCGGCATGCTTCAGGACGCCGTCCTGATGGATCCCGCTTTCATGGGCGAAGGCGTTGGCCCCGACGATCGCCTTGTTGGGCTGAACGGTAAAGCCAGTGATCGCCGACAGGGTCCGTGAGGCTTTCATGATCTTCGTCGTGTCGATTCCGGTCGTAAAGGGCATCGCGTCGTACCGCGTGCGCAGCGCCATAACGATTTCCTCCAGCGCCGCGTTTCCGGCCCGCTCTCCGATTCCGTTGATGGTGCATTCGACCTGCCGGGCGCCGGCCTGAATCCCGGCCAGAGAATTCGCGACCGCCAGCCCCAGATCGTTGTGGCAATGGGTGGAGATAATCGCCTTGTCGATATTCGGCACCCGTTCGATCAACATACGAATGCGCGCGGCGAAATCCGCCGGGATCGCGTATCCGACCGTGTCCGGGATGTTAATCGTGGTGGCACCCGCCTTGATCGCGGTCTCCACGCAGCGGCACAGAAAGTCGTCCTCGGTGCGGGAACCGTCCTCCGCGCTCCACTCCACATCGTCCGTGAATTGCCGGGCCAGCGTGACACTCTCCGTGATTTTCTCCACGACCGTTTCCGGATCCATCTGCAACTTGTACTTCATATGCAACGGGCTGGTGGATATAAAAGTGTGAATACGCCGCCGCACGGCGGGCTTGATCGCCTCGCCCGCGGCTTCGATATCGGCTTTCACGGCGCGGCACAGCCCCGCGACCGTCGCGTTCTTCACGGTTTTAGCGATTTCGTTGACGGATTCGAAATCCCCCGGGCTGGCGACCGGGAACCCGGCCTCTATCACGTCCACGCCCATCTCGTCCAGAATATGCGCGATCCGCAGTTTTTCCTCGAGATTCATGGAACATCCGGGGGATTGCTCCCCGTCGCGCAACGTGGTGTCGAAAATGATAACACGATTATTGTCAGACATGTAACGTCCTTCCCTTAAATTCTGATCACTGACGATTGAAAACTGATGACGGGTTCCCCTGAACGTGGACGCATCGAAAGCGCCCTCTACCCGTTCAGGGGCGGGGAAGGAGGAGAAGAAGCAGGAACGCGTTCGTGTCTCTCATCATCATAAAACTTATATAACGGCAAGTAAGAACGAAGCGCAAGAAAATTATTGGGTCGTCTACTCACGCATTTTCCGCAGCTTCCGCCATGCGGCAACGTTCCGGTTATGCTCCTCCAGAGTCTTGGAAAAGACATGCCCGCCAGTGCCATTCGCGACGAAATACAGATAATCGTGCCTTTCAGGCTCCAGAACGGCTTCCAGCGCGAGCCGTCCCGGGTTGGCGATCGGTCCCGGCGGCAGACCCGAATATTTGTAAGTGTTGTACGGCGAGTCGACCGCCAGATCGTCCCGCAGCAACCGCCGTCCCAAAGGCCCCTGACCGCCTTCCTGTACCTTCCCGCCGGTCAGAGCGTAAATCACCGTCGGATCGGCCTGAAGAGGCATCCCGGCGCGCAGACGATTGATAAACACGCCGGCGATACGGGCGTATTCTTTCGCATCTCCGGCTTCCTTCTCCACGATCGAGGCCAGGGTGACGATGTCCTGCCAGCTTTTCAACGGCGCGGGAATGGCTCTGTCGGACGACATCAGAGGAACCCGAAGGTTCGCCATAGACCTCTCCATCCGGTCTAAAACCGCCGCGCGCGATTCGCCCTTCCGGTAACGGTAAGTCTCCGGCAACAGCGTTCCTTCGGCAGGGATATCGGTTACCCCACCGGACAGAGTCGTCATAGCGGTCAGAAGATTGACGATCTGCCAGCTCGTAAGCCCTTCGGGGACGGTCAGCTTGCGTTCGTACACCGCGCCGTTTTCCAGCAAGGACAAAAGCCGCTCGACGGAGACATGAGCCGGAATCTCGTACTCCCCGGCCTTCAGGGCTGAATCCCTGTCGGTCAGTTTAGCCGCCAGACGGAACAGGAGAGGATCGTCGATCGCGCCTTCCCGTGTAAGAGTCTCGGCGATCAAAGACACGCCGTAGCCGCGCGGGATATCGACCAGCTTCGCGGTTGCCAGCGGCCCCGGCGCGCGATACACCCGCCAGCCCCACGCCCCGACCCCCGCGGCAATAACCGCGACCAGGCCCAGATGAACGGCAACAATCAGAAAAAACAGACGCATAAAAGATTCATCACACCGGAATGTCACGACCTGGCGGCCAAAATCTTAAACCTTCCGCATGACCAAGCTGGCGTTCGTTCCACCGAAGCCAAAGGAATTGGAAACGGCGATATTCACCGTTTTGTCCTTTGCCGTTTTGGGCACGAGGTCGATCCCCCGGCAGGGCTCAGAGACGGTTTCCAGGTTCAATGTCGGGGGCAAAATACCGGTTTCCATGGATTTGAGGGTATAGATCGCCTCCACCGCGCCGGCGGCGCCCAGCAAATGTCCGATCGCCGATTTGGTCGAGGACATCGACATGCTGCCCAGCGCGTCCGCGAACAGACGCTTGACGGCCGTGCACTCGATCCCGTCGCCCATAGGGGTCGACGTGCCGTGCGCGTTGATGTAATCGACCGCCGCCGGGTTAACCTTCGCATTGCCCAGCGCGGCCTTCATGGCACGATAGGCCCCATCCCCGTTTTCCGCGGGAGAGGTAATATGATAAGCATCGCCCGACAGACCGTATCCGATGATTTCGCCATAGATCTTCGCGCCGCGGGCTTTGGCGTGCTCGTATTCCTCCAGCACGACGACACCGGCGCCCTCGGCGATGACGAAACCGTCCCGCCCCTCGTCAAACGGACGGGA
>JAGRJZ010000071.1 GCA_020442505.1 Alphaproteobacteria bacterium
CTGGGCCGCATCACCGGCCGGGTGGACGTTGAGGATCTTCTGGATGTGATCTTCGGGGATTTTTGCGTGGGGAAGTAGGTTTCATCCGGTCGTTGACAGTCCTCTGGGCGCGTCTTTCGCTAAGGTGCCGGCGTTCTCCTTCAGAACACGCAAAGCGGTGTGAGGATAGCCTTCATAATATGAAAAGTAAAGATTTAAAAAACTGGCAATGTCCTCTCAAGATCGTCTATAACTCGGCGTTATGACGGGAAAAGACGTGACATTCGACGTGATCGTGGTCGGGGGCGGGCATGCGGGGTGCGAGGCCGCCGCGGCCGCCGCGCGCATGGGCGCCCGGACCGCGCTGGTCACGCACCGGCGCGATACGATCGGCGCGATGTCCTGCAACCCCGCGATCGGGGGGCTGGGCAAGGGACATCTGGTGCGGGAGATCGACGCGCTGGACGGCTTGATGGGCCGGGTGATCGACCGCTCTGGGATCCAGTTTCGGATGCTCAACGCTTCCAAGGGCCCGGCGGTACGGGGACCACGGGCCCAGGCCGACCGCAAGCTGTACAAGCAGGCGATGCAGGAGGTTTTGTGTTCCTATCCGAACCTGACAATCATCGAGGACGGGGCGGAGGATTTAATGCTAAACGCGGCGGAAGCCGTGAGAGGCCTTGTCACCACCTCCGGCGCCGAACTTTACGCCCCCTGCGTCGTTCTGACCACCGGCACTTTCCTGCGGGGGGTCATCCACCGGGGGACGGAGACCTGGCCCGCGGGACGTATCGGCGAACAGCCGGCCATGGGCATGGGAAGAACGTTGGAACGGCTAGGCTTACCGCTGGGGCGCTTGAAGACCGGGACGCCCGCGCGTCTCGACGGCCGGACGATCGACTGGGTGGCGCTGGAGAGGCAACAGGCCGACGAAACACCGGTGCCGTTTTCCTTTCTGACGGAGAAAATCACCGTGCCGCAGATCGCTTGCGGTATTACCTATACCAACGAAAAAACACACACGGCGATCCGCGACAATATCGATCGCGCCCCGATCTATTCCGGCCAGATCGAATCCCGCGGCCCGCGCTATTGCCCCTCCATCGAGGATAAAGTCGTGCGGTTTGCGGAGAAAACCCGTCACCAGGTGTTTCTGGAGCCGGAGGGGCTGGACGATCCGACCGTCTACCCGAACGGGATTTCGACCTCCCTGCCGATCGACGTGCAGGACGCCATGATTCATTCCATCGTCGGACTGGAAAAAGTCAAAGTGGTCGAGTGGGGCTACGCGATCGAGTATGATTACTGTGATCCGCGGGATTTAAAGGCCACGCTGGAAAATAAACGGGTCGGGGGCCTGTTCCTGGCCGGGCAGATCAACGGCACGACGGGGTACGAGGAAGCCGGCGCGCAGGGCCTGATGGCCGGGATCAACGCGGCGCGCAAGGCCGGCGGGTCCGAACAGCCCTTTATCCTCGACCGGGCCGAGGCCTATACCGGCGTGATGATCGACGATCTGATCCATCGCGGCGCGCCGGAACCCTATCGCATGTTCACCAGCCGGGCGGAGTACCGCTTGCGTCTGCGCGCCGACAACGCCGACCGGCGCTTGACCGATCGCGGTCTGGATATCGGCTGTGTCGGGACAGAGCGCGAAAAAGCATGGACGGAGAAAAAAAATCTGATCGCGGCGGCAGAAAACATGAAGCCGTCGGCATGGGAAGGTTTGCGGGCGGATGTTCGGGAGCAACTGGAATGCGACCGGCTTTATAGCGGCTATATGGCGCGGCACGACCGGGATATCGAAGCTTATCGCAAGGATGAGAATCTGGCTCTGCCCGACAACCTCGATTACGGCGCGATCGGTAGCCTGTCCAACGAAGTGCGGCAAAAGCTGGAGCAAGCGCGCCCCGTGACCCTCGGCGCCGCTGGCCGTATCCCCGGCGTCACCCCGGCCGCCGTGGTGGCGCTGTTGCGGTATGTCCGGAAAAAGGATGCGGCGTAAATGATTAAAATTCGCTCAGCCTCTGAACAAGATATCCCCGCGCTGGTCAATTTATCCTGGGCTTTGAATGCGGCGTTTGATTGTCCTGTCGCGCCGGAGGAAACGGCGCTCGCGCGCAATTGGGGCCAGATTGACGCACTGGTCGCGGAGGCAGACGGCGCAATCGTCGGGTTTATGGCCGGGACGGAGAATTTTCTGCTGCATATGGGGCGGAGCATTTACACTCTGCATAGCCTGTTCGTCGCGCCCGCCTACCGGCAACAAGGCATCACGCGCCGCTTGTTCGAAGCGTTGTGCGACGATCTCCGCCGGCGAAACGTTTTTAAAATCACCGTGCAGGTCGGGAAGGAAAATGACAATGCGCGCGCTATTTATGAGGCGCTCGGCGCGGTCGAAAGCCCGCATGCACAATGGCATACGACGATGGAGTATTATCTGTAGACCATGGATGTTTCACGTGAAACACAAGACAGGCTGAAAGCCTATGAGGCACTTTTGCGAAAATGGCAAAAGGCGGTGAACCTCGTTAGTCCGACAACGCTGGAGAATGCATGGGAACGGCATTTCGTGGATTCGCTGCAAGTGCTTGATTGTTTACCCCCTTGCCGAGAGGAGACGGGTAAAGTTGTTTTTTGTGATCTTGGGTCTGGGGCCGGGTTTCCGGGAATGGTGCTGGCCATCGCGCGCCCGGATATCGAAGCGCATCTGGTCGAATCGGACAGCAAAAAATGTGCGTTTTTGCAGACTGTTTCACGTGAAACATCGACGCCGGTGATTGTTCATAACGAACGGATCGAATCCCTGGATTCCTGCCTTTGCCGGGATGACGGATCTTTGATTCTTCCCGATTTCATCACGGCGCGGGCGTTGGCGTCTTTGGAGCAATTGCTGTCATGGTGCCTGCCCTGGGCCGAGAAAAATCCGGCGATGACGATGGTTTTTTTGAAGGGTGAAAAAGCGCCGGAGGAAATCGCAGCGGCCCGCAAGCGCTTTTCTTTTTCCTGCGACGGAAGGGAGAGTAAAACGGACTCCGGCGGACGGATTTTGATCCTCCGGGATCTGACGAAAAAAGAGGCGTGAAAATATCGCGCCGTCGTGCCTTGCAATTTTTTGGTTTCTCCCGTATCAATGGCGTTTTCGTGATACTTGCCGGACCGAAAGATGATCTTTGATATCGTTGTTCTCGCCGTTTTGCTGATTTCCGCCGTGATCGCCTTTTTGCGGGGGTTTATTCGGGAAGTCCTGACGATTTTCGGCGTAGTCGGCGGGATTTTGGTCGCATTTCTGACGGGCCCCTTTTTGTCCCCGATCGTGCGCGGCTGGATGGTCGGGGAAAACACCGAGGATCCGGGTCTTTTTCTGGGGGTCGTGCCCTATACCATCGTCGCCGATTTTATCGCCTATGGCGGGGTGTTTATTCTGGTTGTCGGGATTTTGTCCTTCATCAGCCATATGCTCGCGGGCTGGGCCAAGGATTCGGGGCTGGGGGCGCTGGACCGCACGTTGGGGGTCGTGTTCGGATTGCTGCGGGGCGTTTTCTTACTGGCCGTTCTGTATTTGCCCGTCTATATGATGGTCGATCAGGACGCGCGGGATTCCTGGTTCGGGGACAGCAAAACCCGCCTGTACGTTGAAAGCGCGTCGGGCTGGGTCCGGCATTTCATTCCGCAATCGCTCTCTGAGGATCTGGCCGATCGCTCCGCCGAGGACGCTTTGTCCCTGGGGGAGACGACCCGCCAGAAGCTACAGGAAATCGACGTTTTGCGCCGGGAGGAACCTGCCGCGAAATCTTCTTCATCCTCAGAAAATAATGCCGCCGGGGCGGGTTATGAGACGGATGACCGCCAGGATATGAAACAGCTCTTCGAAAAGGGGATGGAGGAATAAGTGCGCGACGACAAGTTTCACGAAGAATGCGGCGTATTCGGGGTCTTCGGCCATAAAGACGCGGCGGCTTTGACCGCGTTGGGGCTTCACGCGCTTCAGCACCGGGGCCAGGAGGCCTGCGGGATCGTCACGACCGACGGGACCACGTTTTTCTCCAAACGGGCGCTGGGGCTTGTCGATAGAACGTTCAGCAAGCGGGAGACCATCGAAAGACTGCCGGGGCATTTGGGGATCGGCCATAACCGCTACGCGACGACGGGCGATACGCTGCTTCGTAACGTTCAGCCGCTTTCCGCCGATATGGATTGCGGCAGTTTCGCGCTGGCGCATAACGGCAATCTGACCAACGCCGCGACTTTGCGCACCGGGCTTGTGAAAAACGGGGCGCTGTTCCAGTCGACCACCGACACGGAAGTGATTTTGCATATGATGGCGGCGGCCAATGACGAAGCGGTCGAGGATCGCTTGATCGGGGCGTTGAAACAGGTCAAGGGCGCGTATTCCATCGTGGCCTGCACGGCGGATCGTCTGATCGGGGCGCGGGACCCGCACGGGTTTCGGCCGTTGGTTTTGGGACGGTTGGGGGCGGCGCATATTCTGGCCTCCGAAAGCTGCGCGCTGGATATTATCGGCGCGACCTATGTCCGGGATATCGCGCCCGGCGAGATGGTCGTCATCGAGGAAGGGAGGGATCTTCGCTCCCTGCGGCCCTTCGGCGAAAACCCGGCGCATTTTTGCATTTTCGAATATATTTATTTCGCCCGGCCGGATTCCTTCATGGAAGGACGATCGGTCTATGAAACCCGCAAGAAGATCGGCGCGCGGCTGGCGCAGGAAGCCCCTTGCCCGGCGGCCGAGATCGTTGTGCCCGTTCCGGATTCCGGCGTTCCGGCGGCGATCGGCTATTCCGAGGCCAGCGGCATTGCCTTCGAGCTCGGGATTATCCGCAACCATTACGTGGGCCGGACGTTTATCGAGCCCTCGGACAATATCCGCCATCTGGGCGTGAAGATGAAGCATAACGCGAACCGGGCCTATATCGACGGCAAGAAGATCGTCCTGATCGACGATTCCATCGTGCGCGGTACGACGTCCAAAAAGATCGTCGACATGATGCGCCAGGCCGGCGCGAAAGAAGTCCATATGCGGATTTCCTCCCCCCCCAGCAAGCATAGCTGTTTTTACGGAATCGACACCCCGTCCAGTGAGGAATTGCTCGCGCACACCATGGCGGTCGAGAAAATCCGGGCCTGGATCGGGGCGGATTCTCTGGCTTATATTTCGATGGACGGACTGTACGACGCCGTGGGCTCCCGCCCGCCCGCCGGCGGCGCGCACCCCTATTGCGATGCGTGTTTCACCGGCCGGTACCCCGTCGCGCTGGTGGATAAAGAGGCCGCTTCGACCGCTCGCCCGACGGAAAGAAAGCAGGTATCCCCATGACAGATTTGTTGCTTAAGGGACGGATTGCTTTGGTGACCGGGGCGTCCCGGGGGATCGGGGCCGCTGTCGCGGAAGGACTCGGCCGGGCGGGGGCGCATGTCGTGTTGCTGGCCCGGACGCTCGGCGGGCTGGAGGCCGTGGACGACAAAATCCGCGCCGCGGGCGGGACGGCGACGCTGATGCCGATGGACCTGACGGATTTTACCAAGATCGACGCGCTGGGCGCCGCGCTGAACGAACGCTTCGGAAAACTGGATATTTTCGTCGGGAACGCCGGGATGCTGGGTGTGCTCGGACCGCTGGCGCATATGAAGGCCAAGGACTGGCAACAAATTATGGATTTGAATGTAACGGCGAATTTTCGCTTGATCCGGACGCTTGACCCGCTTTTGCAAAAATCCGATGCCGGGCGGGCGGTGTTTGTAACCTCGGGCATGGGGAACGAGATTATCGAGGCCTATTGGGGCGCTTACGGGGTCAGCAAAGCGGCACTATCGACGCTTGTTAAAACCTATGCCGCAGAGACGGAGAAAACGAGCATCCGCGTGAACATCGTCCGGCCGGGCGTGGTTGAAACGGCTCTGCTCGCCAAGGCCTTCCCGGGCGGCTATCCGGGGGCGACGCAAAAACCGGAGGCCGTCGTGCCGGCTTTTCTGGATTTATGCGCGCCGTCCTGTTCCCGTCACGGCGCGGTCGTCGATCTGTACAGAGAGTGAAGGACGGAACGATGAACAAATTGCTCTCCCACCCGCAGGCTTTGACGAACATTGTCCGGCGGATCGCGCGGGAAGCCGGAGAGGTGACGCTCGATTATTTCGACGAGAGCGGTTATCCCGGCGCGGAGGCGAAGGGGGACGGCTCGCCCGTAACCGAAGCCGATCGTGCGGCCGAGGCGTTGATCGAGCGGGCGCTGGCAGACGTTCTGCCGGACGTGCCTTTCGTGGGAGAGGAAGCCGTCCATGACGGCCGCATTCCGGACTTGTCGGGCGCGGATTATTTCTGGCTCGTGGACGCGCTCGACGGGACGAAGGAGTTTATCTCCGGCGGCGGCGATTTCACGGTAAACATCGCGTTGATCCATAAAGACGTGCCGCTTCTCGGCGTCGTCTACGCCCCCGTGCGGGGAGAGCTTTACGCCGGTTGCGGACCCGGAACGGCCGTGCGCTGGCGCGAGGAAACGGGAACGGACAAGCCGATCCAGACACGCCGGCCCCCCAAAGAGGGGCTGACGATCGTCTCCAGCCGTTCGCACGGCGATGCCGCAAAGCTCGAGACGTTTCTTGCCGGTCAGAAAGTGGCGAAAATCCTGAAAAAAGGATCGTCGTTGAAGATCTGCGCCGTCGCGGCCGGAAAGGCCGATCTATACCCCCGTTTCGGGCCGACCTGCGAATGGGACGTCGCGGCGGGCGACGCCGTGCTGCGCAGCGCGGACGGTGGTATTTTCGATCACGCGGGGGGGCTTTTCACCTATGGCCACGCCGGCCGAAAATTCCTGAACCCGGAATTTTTTGCTGCGCCGCAAGCATTTGAGATTACTCAATAATCGGCCGATCTTCGCTTTTGAAGTCGTCGGGGTTCAGCTTGCCGATTTTCTCAAAGACGGTGCAATCGCGACCGTCGTCTTTCGCCTCGTAAAGGGCTTTGTCCGCCCGGTCCAGCGCGTCCTGGACGCTCTGAGTCCCGGATTCGATCAGCGCCCCGCCGATCGAGGTCGTGACGACCAGCTCCCCGTCCGGGACGTTGCACTTAAAGGGTCTTTCCCCGATGGAACGCCGCAACCGCTCCGCGATGAAATGGGCCATGTCGGCCGAAGTGTCCGGCAGGATCGCGACGAACTCCTCCCCGCCGAGCCGGGCCACCAGGTCGAAGCTCCGCAAATTGTCCTTCATCCGGTAGCCAAAGGTTTTCAGGACCTCGTCCCCCACCAGATGGCCGTGCGTGTCGTTGACTTGCTTGAAATGGTCGATGTCCAGAAGCAAAACCGCAAGGCTCTTTTTCGTCTCCTGATTTTTGCGCAGCAATTTTTGCAAATGCGCCTCCATGTAGCGGCGGTTGTAAAGCCCCGTCAAAGGGTCCGTCAACGCCATGGAAAGCGAGACTTCGTAATTCGCGCGCAGACGGTCCTGGAACCGCTTGCGGCGGATTTGGGTCCGGGCCCGGGCCAGCAACTCGTTTCGGTCGACCGGCCGGACGATGTAGTCGTGGACCCCGATTTCCAGACCGTGCGCGATCCGGTCCGTGTCTTCCTCGGTCCCGATCATCAGGATCGGAACGGAGCGGGTTCGCTCGTTCGAGCGCAGCTGGGAACACAAACGCAACCCGTCTTCCTGCCGCAGGTTGAGGCTGACGATCAACAGGTCGAAATCTTCCGCGCCCACGGCCTTCATCGCTTCGAAGCCGTTATCCACGCAAATAATCGCGTCATCGTCGCGTTGCATCGTCTCGACGATCTTGTCCGTTTCGAAGTCCTGGTCCTCCACGACCAGAATCCGGGCGTGCTCCACCGGTTCGTCCATGGCGGTCGCGGACTGGTCCACCACGCCCAGCTGCGAGGCGGTGGTCTCGCGCGTGCGCCATTCATCCACGGTCATTTTCAGCCGCACCAGAGAACGTACCCGGGCCATCAAGGCCGTGTCGTTGACCGGCTTGCTGAGGAAGTCGTCCGCGCCGGCCTCCAAGCCGCGGACCCGGTCCACGTTGTCGGTCAGAGCCGTGACCATGACGACCGGAATATGACCGGTGTCCGGGTTTTGTTTGATCCGGCGGCAGACTTCGAAGCCGTCCATGCCCGGCATCATCACGTCCAACAGCACGATATCCGGGCTTTCCTCGGCGACCTTGCGCAGGGCGTCTTCGCCGTCGGTCGCGACGAGGACGTCGTAATACTCCCCGCTCAGCTTGGCTTCCAGCAGCTTCACGTTCGGAAAAATATCGTCAACGACTAAAACCCGGGCCGACATGGATCTTACGCGCCTCCCTGCTGGTTCTGGTTGTCGTTCATCAGATGTTTTTGGACCGTCTCGATGAAGGAGGTCACGGAAATCGGTTTGGAGATATAATCCTCGCACCCGCCTTCGCGGATTTTTTGCTCGTCGCCCTTCATGGCGAAGGCCGTAATGGCGATCACGGGGATGGCTTTCAGCTCCTCGTCCGCTTTCAGCCATTTCGTAACGTCCATCCCGGATACCTCGGGCAGCTGGATATCCATCAGAATCAGATCCGGCCTGTGTTCCCGGGCCAGATCCAGAACGTCTTTGCCGTTATTGGTTTGAATCGTCGCGATGCCGTGCGCCTCTAGAAGATCATGAAAGAGCTTCATGTTCAGTTCATTGTCTTCGACGATCAGGACGGTTTTATTGTCAGCCATGTCTTTATTCTTCATCGATTTCATAATGTAAGGCCTTTGATGCGCCGTGTCGATAGGCGAATACGCAGGCTTTTATTTTTCACATCCGGACGTTTTTTGTGTTTCCAGGGCCACCAGCTTTTGCGTAATCGAGAAATCCTTGTATTCGATCAGCATATCGCTGATCACCCCGTTTTCATGCAAGGTCGCGGTCATTTCGTAATCGGGTTCGGTTTTCCCCTTGTCCATCGGGAAAAAGGCCATGCGGACCGGCCAGGCGGGACTGTCCAGAAGCGTTTCGTCGATCGTTCCCGTCGCGGCCGCTTCGGAAGGAAGCGAGACGGTTTCCCGCGGTCCGATAAAGGCGCTGATCTCGGCGGGGCCGTCCGTGTCGCTGCCGTCGAAGACCGTGGCGTTGAAGAACCGGTCGCCCGCGCGCGCACGGGCGATCAAAGCCTTGCTATGGGCCATCGGGAACAATGTATCGGGGCCGAGCGCGAAGGAGATCCCCGCGGGGATCTTGAACGTCGCGGTTCCGGCGTCCGGCGTCGTTTCGTCGTCTTCGTACGTGCCCCTGATTTCTTCCACGATCTCGCCGTTTTGCTTCCGGCGGGAGCGGAAATCGAAATGCGTCCCGTCGAAGGTCTCATAGGTCGAAAACTCGCTGGCGACGTAAGAGGCCGGGCCGTCGGCGTATTCGTAGACGAGCGTGAATTTGTTGTTCGTGGTCCAGGCCTCGCACGAGGCGGTCCATTCGTAGAACATCTGGCCTTTGATGTTGAGCACCGGCGCGTCGCTGTGCCGGGTCGTCATGCGGATGTCGTAGAGCGCCTTGTGGGGAACCATGGAAACAGGCTCGGCGCGGGCCGTTCGAAACGGCGACGGACCGAGCACGGCTACCGCTAGAAAGAACAAGGCTATGACACGTTTTTTTAACATCGTTTCATAGTAGAACATCAAAACGCTAAGACAAAGTTAATTGATGCCGGGCGGGCGAACCGGTCCGATTTCCTGTAAAACCGCCATGAAGCGCTCCGCGATGGCGGGCCATCCGTAAAGGTCTTGAACGTGGGCAAAGCGGCTTTCCTTCGTGCCCGGAGCCGTCAATGCCTTTTTTGCGGCGGCGGCCAGATCGTTTCTCTCCAGAGCGCCCAGATCGGGTCGGGTGATGATATCGCGCGGACCGGTCACGTCGTAGGCGGCCACCGGCAAACCGCAAGCCAGCGCTTCGACCAGGACGATCCCGAACGTGTCGGTTTTCGACGGGAATACGAAAAGATCGGCCGAGCGGTAATGCGCGGCCAGATCGTCGCCCGTTTTTGTACCGACGAAACGGGCTTGCGGATAGCGTCGGGCCAGGGCGGCCTTCTCGGGTCCTTCCCCGACGATCACTTTGCTGCCGGTCCATGGCATCGCGAGAAAATCTTCCAGATTCTTCTCGATGGCGACCCGTCCCACGTAAAGCGCGACGGGGCGGGGAAGGTCTGCGAATAACGTTGCCGGGCCGGGGGAAAAGGTCTCCAGCCGGACTCCGCGGGGTAAGGCATACATAGGTGTTTGAAAGGCAAGGGCCTTTAGTTCGGCCTCAAGGCTGGGGGTCGTGACGACCATCCCGTCCGCCTCGTGGTGAAACCGGCGGATGAAATCCGTTGCCCAGATATGGCTTTTTTCGGTAAGCCCGGGCAGGTAACGCGCCACACGCCCGGAGACATAGGCCGGAAACTGCGTATGGTAGGCCGAGCTCCAGCGCCAGTCCTGGCGGTCGGCCTCCCGGCGCGCGGCCCAGCCCAGCGGGCCCTCGGTCGCGATATGCAAGTAGTCGGGCGCGTGGGAAGCGATCAGGCGCCGCAGGCGCCCGGCCGGAAACAGCGTCAGGTCGATTTCCCGATACCCCGGCATCGGCATGCGAAGGGGAAAATCCCCCGGGCCGATGACGCGGATCGTATGCCCCGCTTTTTCCAGCTCCGCCGAGAGATGCTCGTAGGTGCGCACGACCCCGTTGATTTGGGGGTGCCATGCGTCGGTTACGATCAGGATTTTTGCGCCTTCTGTCATTCTTTGAGACATGGTATGGTTTTTTTTCGACGTCTTGAAGCATGAAACATCGCCAAAAACAAAAAATATGCGTCTTTTGAAAAAACATCTTCTGCCGGTCTTGCTGGTCGCGTGTTTTGGGAGCGGTTTTAGCGGGGTCGTTCAGGCACAGCTTTGCGAGACGCCGGCGGAGGTCATCACGACCCTGTTTCCCCCGCGGCTTGGGTTTCCGGCGGTCTGGGACGCGACCTATGGCCAGCGGGAGCGGATGGTTCAGCTAACGGCTTCCGTGCCGTTGGCAAGCGGGACGGTTCTGGCGGCGGGGCGGATCCTCGACGGGACGGACTACAAACCGCTTGAAACGGTCCTGGTGGAACTGAACCGCCGCGGCCGCGCGGTCCGGGAGGTTTCTTTTCCGGCAAAACCGGCCGAAGCGCCTGTTCGCCTCATCCCCCAGAGGGACGGCTTCGTGATGGGGGCGGATATCAGGGGCGGGCCACGCAACAAGGACCGTCAGGTGCGCCTGTCCTGGTATGACGCGTCTCTTTCCTATCGGAAGCAGCTTATTCTGCGGGACGACGATTACGATTACACGCTCGACGACCTTGTGCCCGCCGCGGGCGGAGAGGAGGGATTTCTGGCCGCGCTCCGGGCCGTTCGCCGCCCCGGAGGCGAGACCGCGGATCGCTATGGTTTTTTGGTCCGGGTGGACGCCGGCGGGGACATTCTCTGGAAACGCTCCTACCGGCCGGGGGTCGCCAACGCGATTCGCGGGGTGTTGCCCCTCGAGACGGCCGGGTATCTGGCCACAGGACAGATTCGCTCCGGCGGCGGCGGTATGGCCGGGTGGGTCCTGCGGCTTTCCGCGGAGGGGGCGATTTTGTGGCAAGAGGCCTATCCCCGGGGCGCCGACGCGCATCTCGATTACGCCGCTTCGGACGGGC
>JAGRJZ010000072.1 GCA_020442505.1 Alphaproteobacteria bacterium
AGCAGATCCTTCTCGTGACCCAGCGAAACGCGAGCCAGGACGATCCTGGACCCGACGACATCTATCGGGTCGGCACGGTGAGCAGCGTGTTGCAACTCCTGAAGCTGCCGGATGGCACGGTGAAGGTTCTGGTCGAGGGTGGCGAACGCGTCTCGGTTAATCGCTACCTGAATCAAGACAACCATCTGGAAGCCGAAATCACGCTGCTCGAGGATTCCGCGGAGGATTCCCCCGAAATGGAGGCCCTGGCCCGCGGAGTCTTGGCGCAATTCGAACAATACGTGAAGACGAACAAGAAAATCCCGCCGGCGGTTATCACCTCCATCAACCAGATTGGCGAACCGTCCAAAATGGCAGATACCGTGGCCGCACATCTGGCGCTAAAGCTGGAGGAACGGCAAAAACTTCTGGAGATGGCCGACAGTCGGGTCCGGCTCGAGAAGCTTTACGAGATCATGGAAGACGAAATCGGTGTCCTGCAGGTTGAAAAGCGGATTCGCGGCCGGGTCAAACGACAAATGGAAAAAAACCAGCGGGAATATTATCTCAACGAACAAATGAAAGCGATCCAGAAAGAGCTGGGCGAACGAGGGGAAGGCGAGTTCGACGAAATAACCGAACTGGAAAAAAGAATCGAAAAAACGAAACTTTCGAAAGAAGCACGGGAAAAAGCGCAGGCGGAAACTAAAAAACTGCGCCAAATGGCCCCTATGTCGGCCGAGGCCACCGTCATACGGAACTATCTGGACTGGATTTTGAATGTTCCCTGGAAAAAGCCGACGCGGGTCAAAAAAGACATTCGTCAGGCGCAAAAAACCCTGAACCAGGATCATTACGGCCTGGAAAAGGTCAAGGAACGCATTTTGGAATATCTAGCCGTTCAAAACAGAACCCGCAAGGTCAAAGGCCCGATTTTGTGTTTTGTCGGCCCGCCCGGAGTGGGCAAGACCTCGCTCGGGCGCTCCATCGCCGAAGCCGTCAACCGGAATTTCGTGCGCATGTCGCTTGGAGGGGTTCGGGACGAGAGTGAGATTCGGGGGCATCGCCGGACCTATATCGGCGCCCTGCCCGGGAAGATCATCCAGGGCATGAAAAAAGCCGGCAGCAGCAATCCGCTGTTTTTGCTGGACGAAATCGACAAGCTGGGCGCGGACTGGCGGGGGGATCCCTCCTCCGCCCTTCTGGAGGTTCTGGATCCCGAGCAAAACGCGACCTTTAACGATCATTATATGGAGATGGACTACGATCTTTCCGACGTGATGTTCATCTGCACCGCCAATTCGCTGAATATGCCGCAGCCGCTTTTGGACCGGATGGAGATTATCCGCCTGTCCGGCTATACGGAGGATGAAAAGCTGGAGATCGTCAAACGGCATTTGCTCAAGAAGCAACGTGATGCTGCGGGTCTGCGGCCAAGCGAATTCCGGATCAGCGACGAGGCCGTTCGTCATTTGATCCGTTACTACACCCGCGAGGCCGGCGTCCGCAATCTAGAGCGCGAAATCGCAAATCTCTGCCGAAAAGCCCTGAAAGAGATTCTGATGCGCAAAAACAAAAAGCACGTGGGTATCACGGGTCGTAATCTCGAAAAATACGCCGGAGTCCGTAAATACCGGTACGGAGAGATCGAAGAGCGCGACCGGGTCGGCATCGTGAACGGCCTGGCCTATACGGAATTCGGCGGAGATCTTTTATCGATCGAGGCCGTCACCATGCCCGGCAAAGATGGAAAGGTCACGACGACCGGTAATATCAAGGACGTCATGAAGGAATCGATCACGGTGGCGGAAATGCTGGTCAAATCGCGAGCCGCGCCTTTCGGCGTTGATTACGAACGCCTGAAAGAAACCGCCATTCACGTCCACGTCCCGGAGGGGGCGATCCCCAAAGACGGCCCTTCGGCCGGGGCCGCCATGACGACCGCGATCATCTCGGCCCTGACCGGGATCGAAGTCCGGCGCGACGTTGCCATGACGGGCGAAATCAATCTGCGAGGCTATGTAACCGCGATCGGGGGTTTGAAGGAAAAGCTTCTGGCGGCCTTGCGCGGCGGAATCAAAACCGTTCTGATCCCGAAGGACAACGAAAAAGACCTGCCTGAGATCCCCGACAAGGTGAAAAAGGGATTGCGAATCATTCCCGTTAACACCATCGAGGAAGTGCTTACCCAGGCTTTAATCTCCCTTCCAGAGCCGATTTTGTCTTCGGAAGAGGAAAAAATTCCTGAAATTCCGCCAAAAAGTGCAGAAAACAAGGAAAAGAACCTGATTCGGCATTGAGTCCCCCCAAAAAACGGCGTAAAACGGATTCGTTCGGAGGGGAGCTGAAACCCGTTGGTTTACGGGGGTTTTCTCGTCTGAATGCCGTTTTTCGTTTTGCCTTTTTCATGTCAAAAACGAATCGGCTTGCTTGTTTTACTGTTAACTTTACTCAATAAAAGGGGTTTCCCAATGAACAAACAAGAACTCGTAAATGCTGTCGCACAGCAAGCAGACCTACCGAAAACGAAGGCACAAGCCGCCGTTGAAGCCGTTATCGAAAGCATCAAGGCATCTTTGAAAAAAGGCGACGAAGTCCGCCTGGTCGGCTTTGGGACGTTCAGCGTTGCGAAACGTGCCGCCACGACCGGCCGTAACCCCCGCACGGGCGAAACGATCAAAATCGCAGCCTCCAAACAAGCGAAATTCAAAGCAGGGAAAGAGCTCAAGGACGCTGTTAACAGCTAAGCTTTGCCGTTCTCTGTGCGAAAGGGGCGTCTCTCGTAAAAGGGCGCCCTTTTCTTTTTCTGAGCTCCGCAACAGGCCCGAAAGATGATTGACAAACAGGCTCCACGGCGCTATTAACTAGCCCTTCCGGTTCCGGACCGGGCGGTTAGCTCA
>JAGRJZ010000073.1 GCA_020442505.1 Alphaproteobacteria bacterium
GGGGGGGGCTTTTTTCGGCATTTCCACGACCAGATTCAGGCGATTGTTTTCATCGACGTTCAGCTCTGTTTTCAGGCCGGCGAACAGCTCTCCCCGGTCCATGGGCTGCTCGTCTCCGTTCCCGGATAAAAGGCTTTCCACACGCCGATCAGCACCTGCGCCGGCTCGCAAAGTGTCGAAGACGGTGCTGTCGCGATTGGCGATCTCCATCCCGCCCGGGTCGTTCGGCGCGACTTTGACCGGCCCCGCGGCGGCGCGGATCACCGGCACGGCTTTTAGCTCCTGTTTGGCGGCTTCCCGTGGATAACTATAGGAGACGACGCCTGCAAAAACCGCCGCCAGCACAATCAGAATCGCCAGCGCGATAAACCGTCCGCGTCCCTTGACAGGACGGCGCATATCCATCGCCCGGGAGATTTTCTCTATCCCGCTGGAAAAGGACGGGTCGTCAAATTCGTCGTATTGATGTGACATGGCGCTATTCTATGAAAAACTTTCCCTTTATGCAAGAAAACCAGTTTTGTATCCATTATTCCTCGATTTTTTCAATCAGGAAAGACGGATGTCATCGCTCTGAACGACCCTCTTCCATTCCCGCAAGGCATAGGCGTCCGTCATGCCGGCGATATAATCGGCGACGAGACGGGCTTTGTCGAACGGATCGTCGTTTGCGCGGCGCTGCCAATTCTCGGGAAAGCGAGACGAATCGGCCATCAGGGCTGAGAATAAATCCGGGATTACGTGGTCTGCGGCTTGCTGCTTGTGTGTCAGGTCGGCATGCGCGTACATGCGCTCTTTCAGGAAACGCCGCAGGGCGTTGACTTCCGGCAACATCGAGTCGGAAAAGGCGACCAGGGGCTGATCGGCCTGCCGTACGTCGTCAGGATCGCCCGGATCAAGGGCGTTCAGGCGCTGTTTGGCCTCCGTAAAGACATCTCCGACCATCGTGCCGATCATGGTCCGGATTGTCTCGTGAACGAACAGAGATCCCGTCAGATCGGGCCAGGCCTTTCGGACCGTTGCCATGACTCCGGCCAGCAGGGGCACCGTTTCGAGATCTCCGATCGTAAAAAGCCCCGCGGCCAGGCCGTCTTCCACGTCGTGGTTGTTATAGGTGATATCGTCTGCGACAGCCGCGATCTGTGCCTCTACCCCGGCATAGGTCTCCAGCCTCAAATCGGTCTGTTCCCGGAGCGCTGCGAGGGTCACGGGCAGGGGGCCGGTGACGGGACCGTTATGCTTGACGATCCCCTCGAGCGTTTCCCATGTCAGGTTCAGGCCCGGCCAGCCCGGATATTTGCGCTCCAGCAGCGTGACGATCCGCAGGGAGTAGTCATTATGGTCGAAACCGCCATATGCCGCCATGCAGGAATCAAGCGCGGATTCCCCAATATGGCCGAAAGGCGGATGCCCCAGATCGTGCGACAGGGCGACGGTCTCGGCCAAGTCCTCGTTCACCAGCAGCGCGCGGGCGAGCGTCCGGGCGATTTGCGCGACCTCCAGCGTATGGGTCAGGCGCGTGCGGTGCTCGTCCCCCTCATGCGCGACGAAGACCTGAGTCTTGCCCTTCAGGCGGCGAAAGGCGCTGGCATGGACGATCCGGTCGCGGTCCCGTTGGAAGGGGGTGCGATAGGCGCTTTCCGGTTCCTGATGCAGGCGCCCCTTGCTTCGGTCAGGGCGGCAGGCATACGCCGCCAGCGGCAAGGCGCAATAATTCAAGGAAGCACGTTCCGGTTTCGTCGTCATCCCGGGGTGTCCAACGCCCTGCGCAGTTTCGCCAGCTCGATCTGGGCCCGCAGGTCGATCTCGTCCAGAACGGCGGTTAAATGAGGGTCGGAGATTTTCTCCCGGTGGGACGCTACGACGTCGGCGATGTCGATCAGGTGCCCGACCGTCAAATTCCCGGAGAGCAGGGCGTGCCGCATGGATTCCAACCGGTCGAGCAAGTTGTCCGCGCGGGCTTGCATGCGTTTTTTTGTGGCCTTGGAGGACGGGTCCTCCGCTCCTTGCAGGGCCAGCAGCGCGTCGATCTGGGCGATGGATTGCCCGGCCGCCGCGCCCGCCGCGGGTCGCGGCCCGCCGGAGACCATATCGCTAAAGGCTGTTTCGCCGCTTTTTGACGCCCCGGTCTTTTTCCCGGCGCCCTTGGCCGGATCGGCTCGTCCCGGTCCTTCGATCTTCATAACGCTTTCGCCTTTTTTCCTGAATCCCGGGAGATAGTATCGCGCCGGAAGAGCGGAGGGTCAAGCGGGGGGAATTTTTTACCGCGTCTTTCCCTTCCACGGAGGTGAAGCAGGAGGTTTTTTCCCTCCAGCGAAAGAAAAACAAAAACAAATTTCTTATCAATCATTTGATTTTGAATAGAAAAACAAAACTTTTTCTCTTGGCACGCTCTTCGCAAGGAGGAGAACGGATTAATGTATTTGGAAACGAAGATGATGAGACAAGAACGAAGACATCACATCGTAAACCCGTCATCCCCCGACTTGTTCGGGGAATCCGCTTTGCCACGATCAGACATTGCGCGATGGGTTGCCTGGACAAACCGGGCAATGACGGCGATGTTAGCACTCGCGTTCTTGACGGTATCGTTTCTTCCCGTTCCTGCCCATGCCAAAACCACGAGGATCAAGGACATCGTCGATATCGAAGGCGTGCGGGAAAACGCGCTGGTCGGGTACGGGCTGGTTGTGGGGCTGAACGGAACGGGAGACTCTCTAAACAACGCGCCCTTTACCAAACAGTCCATGACCGCGATGCTGGAGCGTCTGGGCGTTAACATCAAGGGCGAGAACCTGAATACCGGCAACGTTGCGGCCGTCATGGTCACTGCGACGTTGCCGCCTTTTACCAATCAGGGCGCGAAAATCGACGTGTCGGTGTCTTCCCTAGGTGACGCAGAAAGCCTTCAGGGCGGGACGCTTTTGGTGACGCCGTTGATGGGCGCGGATGGAGAGGTATACGCCGTCGCGCAAGGGGCGGTCAATATCGCCGGCTATGCGGTGAAGGGCGAGGCGGCGACTTTTATAAAGAATATCCCGACTTCGGGACGGATTCCGGAGGGCGCGATCGTCGAGCGAGAAATCGACTTTGACCTGACGGATTTCAGCAGCGTCCGGCTGGCTTTGAAGAACCCCGATTTCACGACCTCCCGCCGGATCGCGCAGGCCATTAACGGCTTTCTTTCGAGCCCGGCGGCCCAGGCCGAAAACTCTGCCAGCGTCAAGCTGATGCGTCCGCCCGGCTTTAAAGGCACGATCGTGGATCTGATTACCGATATCGAACAATTGCCCGTCCAGCCGGATCAGGTCGCGAAGGTCGTCATCGACGAGCGCTCGGGGGTGATCGTGATGGGATCGGACGTGCGGATCAGCACGGTGGCGATCGCGCAGGGGAATTTGACGATCAAAATCACCGAAACACCCCAAGTATCGCAAGCCAACCCGTTTGCCGCGCGCGGGGAGACCGTCGTCGTACCCCGGAGCGATCTGGAGATCAATAGCGGAGAAGACGTGCGTCTGGGGGTTTTGGAGACCGGCGTGACGCTACAGGATTTGATTACCGGGCTGAACCGTCTGGGGATCGCCCCGCGGGACACGATCACGATCCTTCAGGCGATCAAGGCTTCCGGCGCGCTGCAGGCAGATATTACGAGTATGTAAGCATGAACGATTTGACGATACCAGATACGCAAATGGCTCTGCTAAAGGCTTCGGAGAACCGAAATGCCAGTGCTGCCCGCGATCTGACATCTGTCAAGAACATCGAAAAAATCGACGAGGCGGCGCAGGAATTCGAAGCCATGTTCGTCTCGGAAATGCTTAAGCCGATGTTCGAGGGCGTCATGGAGCCCGACCCGATGTTTGGCGGCGGCAAGGGCGAGGAGATATTCAAAAGTCTGATGCTCGACGAGTACGGCAAGCTGATCGCGAAATCCGGCGGGATCGGGATAGCCGAGCAAGTCAAAGCGGAAATGATACGGATACAGGAGGCCAACCAGAAATGAACGCACACCCCCAAACAATCCTTGATGAGGCGCCCGACGCAGCGTTGAAGGAGTTGATCGTTCTGACAGAAAAACTGATCGAGCTGATGGAGGAGGAATCCCGCGCCATGGCGACCGGGGATTCCATCTCCTTTATGGCCGTTCAGGGAGACAAGGAAAAGTTGGCCGCCCGCTATCAGGAAGGCGCTCGGGAATTTCACGACCGTCTGGAAGATTTTCGTGGCGCTCCGTCGTTGTTGTTGAACCGCCTGGAGGCCGCGCAAAACCGGCTGGGTGCGATTACGCGCCAAAACACGAACCAGATGAAACCTCGCGATCAAAAAGAGGAGCAAGACGGATGAGACAGCAACACGCCGGTGAAGGCCACGACACGTTTCGTTTGTCCGATGATCCGGGCAAGGCGATGCGCGAGATGATGAGCATGATTGATGCGCTGCGGAACCTGTACGATCAGGAAAACCAAGCGCTGGCGGCCGGCAACATCGCCGGGTTTATGGCTTTGCAGGACAGCAAAAACGACACGACACAGCGTTGCCGCGCCGGGGCGAAGCAGCTGATCCAAAGACGGGCGGAGATGGAGCGTCTGCCGGCGACTTTGCGGGAGCAGGCAAAGGCCCAACAGGAAGCGTTCGCGACAATGCGCGAAGCGAATCTCAAAGCGCTCGGGCGGGCGCAGCGCGGGGTCGCGCGTTTGGGCAACCGGATTATGAACATCGCCCGGAACGCCGCTCGTCAGGAAGGCGTCAAATACGGCGCGAGCGGGGGGCTGGAGGAATATAACAAACGCGTTTCGATCGGAGTTGATGAATCTGCCTAAAGAGACGCGAAAGTAAAGGAAAAACAAATGGATATCAGCGCTTTTTATACCCCTGCTGCAAAGCAGGCTTTGACGCCCGGGGCGAGCGCTGCCTCTGGCACGGGGCTTTTTGCGGCCTTGCCGGCGGGCGGCTCCTTCATCGACATGA
>JAGRJZ010000074.1 GCA_020442505.1 Alphaproteobacteria bacterium
TGTTCTGGATTCGAACAAAACGTGGAAAGAATCCGACATGGAGGCCGTTTTAAAAGAGCCGGAAACCGTGGAAATACAGGCCGATCAGTCTTTCCCGGTCTATATTTTGTACCAGACGGTCTGGCGCGATTCCCAAGGGACACTGGTTTTCGGTCCGGACGTCTACGGTTGGGACAAACAACTCGTCCGCGCCTTGCAAGCCACGGACGCCTATCCGCGCTTTTCCGTGGAACCCGCGCCGGCGGGATCGAACACCACCCTTGCTTCAGTACGGTAATTTGGATAAGCTTTCCCTGTTGTCAGGGCTTTTTTGCTTTGTCTGGCAACACAGGGGGCCGATTTTTTGTTGACGGGTTCCTTTTTTCTGTGACAGGAAAGGCCCCTGATATAAAAAATTGCCGAAATCCAGCTTGGGAAAAACATGAGTTCTGATCACACTGCGTCGCTTTTCTCCCGACGCCGCTTTCTAAAAACAGCAATTCTATCCGGAATGGGGTGCGCTTCCCTCTTTGGCGGGGCCTATCCTGCCACGGCGGCGGTATTGAACTCTCTTGAAGAGGGCGGCCGGACGTTATCTTTCCAGAACGTTCATACGGGAGAGGTCTTTTCAGGCGAATACAAAGTAGGAGGACGCTACCTTCCCGATGCTTTTTCCGAGATCAACCGTGTCTTACGTGATTTTCGAACGGGGGACGAATACCCGATGGACCCGCGGGTTGTGGACATCATGTACACAATCCACAAAAAAACCGGACGCGCCACGCCCTTTGAAATTTTATCCGGCTACCGCTCCCCGAAAACGAATCAGATGCTGCGCAAGACCAGCACCGGCGTCGCGAAAAACTCCTTCCACATGACCGGACAGGCGATTGACCTGCGAATGCCGAGCTTTTCAACCCGTGAGATCCGGAATATCGCCCTGGCCCTTCGCGCCGGAGGCGTCGGTTTTTACGCAGGCAGCGATTTCGTACATATCGATACGGGACAGGTCAGGAGCTGGTAGCATGATCCTGGTCGGACTTGGCGCGAATCTCGACAGCCGATTCGGCACCCCTCCCGAGACCCTTGCTGCGGCTCGCGATGAAATGGAACGACGAGGGCTGCGCGTTCTTCATCAATCCTCTTTGTGGCTGACGGCACCTGTGCCGCTCTCCGACCAGCCTTGGTACCACAACCAGGTCGTATCCGTTGAAAGCGACCTCCCCCCGGAGACTCTCCTCGTGCAATTGCAGGCGATCGAATCCGCTTTCGGCCGGGTTCGGAGCATTCCAAACGCTCCCCGCCTTTTGGATCTGGATCTGATCGTCTACGGCAGAGTAACAAGAAACGATCCGTCCTTAACCCTTCCGCACCCGCGTATGCACGAACGTGCGTTCGTCCTGCGGCCGATGCGTGAACGTCTTCCCGGGACCTGGCGTCATCCCGTTTCCGGACAAACCCTCGACGAGATGATCGCGGACCTTCCCCCGGAACAGGAAGCCCACCCTTTGGAATCCTGTCCATGAAAAGTCTCCACCTTTTCTGCTTTCTTCTTTTCCTTTCCATCGCACCGGGATCGTCCGGCGCAACCGAATCAGGCGGAGAGCCTGCCCCCTACCCCGCGGCGTATCTGCCGACCAGCGGATGGCTTGTCGGCCCGGCCTCACTCCGCACAACACCAGGGATTCCCTTTCCCTGCGTGATGATGAACCAGTACGATAACGGAGACAGCTTGCGTTTTGCCGGAACGGACCAAAAACTCCTGACCCTTGCCGTAACGCTCCGCAGGCCGGTTTTTATCCCGGCCCATCGCTACGGCGTCGGGCTGGCTATTGCCCCCTCCTTTGACATCAAAACCGAAGGCTACGCCTATGATCCGACAACATTGATCATCAATCTGCATACCGGGCCGGCGCTGCGTCCGCTTATCAAGGACACGGAAAGCCTTCTTGTCATGCTGGATCAAAGTACGCCTTTGCGGTTTTCGTTGATCGGCACGGCGGACGGGCTAACCAGAATGGATCGCTGCTACCGGGAGCAGAAAAACACTCAAAACAAACAAAACCCCTCGTAACCTCGCGAGAAGGATCTTGTTGAAAACTATGATATTCGGAAAATAAATCTTTGCTTTTCAGGACGGATAGGACTAGGGTCGCGGTGTATTTTTCTATTGTGCCCGATTCGTACGATCTGGCGCATGCCTGACAGGGAGGCGATACCATGCCGGCACGTCAATGGCTTTTATCATCCGTTCTTTGCAGCGGGATTGCGCTTACGGCGGGACTTTTCTCTATCCCCGCAAAGGCCCAGAGTCAAAGCGTTTATAGCCCCAATACGAAATGGGCCGTTTCGAAAATATCCGCCGAGAAAGCCGGCGGGGTCGCCTATTGTGCCATGGCGCGACGCTTTGACGACGACGTGGTGTTGACCTTCGCCCGAAACGCCCGGGATGAAAGCTCTGTCGCCATCGACTTTCAACGCGACGCACTGGACCGAAGCCGCACCTATGACATCGACGCGAATGTCGGGTTTCGGCAAGAACGCCACTACAGCGTAAAGCCGGTATCCTCTCGCGCCTTCGTTCTTCACTTGGGGCAGGACTACGCCTTCTACGACGCGCTGAACCGCTCCGACCGCCTGTCGCTTTCTCTCGACGGAAAGGAATACCGGTTTTCCATGGGGGGGATGGCTGACGGCCAGAACAGTTTGAACGGCTGTCTTGCGACCTTGATCGCCCCTGCGGCAGGGCAAGAAAAACAACCAGCCCCTACAACGACGACCGCGGCCACCCGGACAGCTCTACCTGCCCCTGCGCCGGAGATAGACTACCGACGACAAGCACAGAAAGCCCTGGAGGAGGAAAACAAATCCTTGCGTGAAACGCTTGCGCAAGAGCGCATGCGTTATGAGGAGATTTTCACCCGTCAGGACAAAAGCGCCCGTACCATCGGCAATTTGAACGAACAAATCATCGCGCTCGAATCACAAAACCGGGTGTTGG
>JAGRJZ010000075.1 GCA_020442505.1 Alphaproteobacteria bacterium
TCAAGGATATGGGCGGTCTGCCGGACGCTTTGTTCATTATCGATACCAACAAGGAAGATCTGGCCGTCAGTGAAGCGCGTAATCTGGGGATTCCGGTCTTCGCGGTCATCGACACGAATTCCACGCCGGACGGGATTACCTTCCCCATTCCGGGGAACGACGACGCGATCCGGGCGATTTCCCTGTATTGCGATCTGTTCGCCGACGCGATTTTAGACGGTTTGCAAGCCGAGATGGCGGCGGCCGGCGTTGACGCGGGCGCTGCGACCAACCCGAAGGCCGAAAAACTGCCCAAGGCGAAGAAATCCGCCAAGGTCGACGCCCCCAAGGCGGAAGAGGCCAGCACGGCAGACGAAAAAAAGTCTGACGCGCCTGAAGCAGCCGCCGAAGAGGCTGCAGAAGAAAAACCCAAGAAACAGGCCACGGCATGATCTGGGAACGGGCGCCCGATTCCCTGCGCGGGCGGGGACGGGCCTCGGGTCTAAAATGCAAAGGGGTTCCCGCTTTTGCGACAACAACAGTATTAGGTAAAAATAGGAAGGATGGAATCATGTCCGCTATCACAGCATCAATGGTCAAGGAACTGCGCGAGAAAACCGGCGCGGGAATGATGGACGCGAAGAAAGCGTTGGAAGAGGCGAATGGTGATATGGAGGTGGCCGTGGATGCCCTGCGCACCAAGGGTCTGGCCAAGGCCGAGAAAAAATCCAGCCGCACGGCGGCAGAAGGACTGGTCGCCGTGGCGATCGACGGGCAGAGCGGCGTGGTCGTGGAGGTTAACTCCGAAACCGATTTCGTCGCCCGGAACGAGCAATTCCAGGCTTTCGTGAAGCAGGTTGCCGCCATCGCTCTGAAAGAGGAATCGGCGGTCGAAGCCCTGCACGAGGCTCAATACGGCAACGGCAAAAGCGTGCGCGAGACCTTGACCGAGAACATCGCGACTATCGGGGAGCACATGACCCTGCGCCGGACCGCCACGCTAAGCGTCAACCCGGGCGTCGTGGTCGGCTACGTCCACAACGCGGTCGCCCCGAATATGGGGAAAATCGGCGTTCTGGTGGCCTTGCAATCCGCAGGCGACAAGGAAAAGCTCGAAACGCTCGGCAAACAGCTCGCCATGCATGTCGCTGCGGCCTTCCCGCGTTATCTGGACCGGGACAGCGTGGATCCCTCCGCGGCCGAGCGGGAAAAGAATATCCTGCGTGAGCAAGCGTTGGCCGAAGGCAAGCCCGCCGAAATCGTCGAAAAAATGATCGACGGCCGCATGCGGAAATTTTTCGAGGAGATCTGTCTGCTGGATCAGGTCTTCGTCGTGGACGGCGAGACCCGGATTTCGGAGTTGCTGAAAAACGCGACAGCCGATATCGGCGCGCCCGTGGCGCTGGTCGGCTATGAACGCTTCCAGCTGGGCGAGGGGATCGAGAAGGAAGAGACCGACTTCGCCGCCGAAGTCGCCGCCGCCGTAAACGGATAGGATTCTCTTGATTGTGGTATCCGGCCCCTGATGTGACATCCGGGGCCGGGTCCTTTAAGGGGCGATAAAAGACTTGCTTTTTTTGAAAAGCATCCTATGATGCTCCGAAACACCTGATAGTAGAGCAGGGTGGGCTCATAAAGAGGCCCGCCTTTTTTGTTGAAAAAATGAAACAGACCCTCCAGGAACAAACGATTACGGCTTTGGTTGCGCCGGCCGTTGAGGCCCGGGGGTTGCGTCTTGTCTGTGCGCGGATGGTGAACGAAGGCTACGGGCCCGTTCTACAGGTCATGGCGGAAAATCCGGAGACCCGGAATCTGGGCATCGAGGACTGCGCCGCGCTAAGCCGTGAAGTGTCGGCGCTTTTGGATGTGGAGGATGTGATAGACGGCCGCTATCGGCTGGAGGTCAGCTCCCCCGGGATCGACCGCGTTTTGATCACGGAAGACGATTTTCGCGACTATACGGGCTGTGAGGCGAAGATCGAAATCGACCCGCCGCAGGACGGACAAAAGCGATTTCGGGGTTTCCTGGACGGCGTCCGGGAGGGCGCGGTTCTGCTGAAGACTCAGGAAAAAGGACAGGTCGTCCTGCCGTTTACGACGATCTGCAAGGCGAAGCTGGTGATGAACGACACGCTGCTGAAGCGGGCCCGAGAAAGCCAGTCGTAAGATTTTTTTTGATCAACCATTCATAAAGAGGACCTTAAAAGAGGAAAACGACAATGGAACTGTTGCAAGTCGCCGACGCGGTCGCCCGCGAAAAACTGATTGATCCGGATATCGTTCTGGAGGCCATGGAAGAAGCCATCCAAAAGGCTGGCCGCTCCAAATACGGGCATGACCACGACATCCGGGCGCATATCGACCGGAAAAGCGGCGATATCTCGCTGAAGCGCTATCGCGAGGTGGTCGAGGAAATCGACGAGGAGGACGACGAGGTGCGTCAGCTGACCCTTGACGAGGCCCGCCGGATCAAGCCTGACGCGGCGCTGGGGGAATTTCTGGTCGACGACTTGCCGCCGCTGGATTTCGGTCGGATTGCTGCGCAGACGGCCAAACAGGTCATCGTGCAGAAAGTCCGCGACGCCGAACGCGCGCGGCAATACGAGGAATTCAAGGACCGGGTTGGGGAGATCATCAACGGCGTCGTCAAGCGCGTAGAATACGGAAACGTGACGGTGGATATCGGCGGCAAGGCCGAGGCTTTGTTGCGTCGAGACGAATCCTTGCCGCGGGAGCATCTGAATCTCGGTGACCGGGTGCGGGCTTATATCTACGACGTGCGCGAGGAGACGCGCGGGCCTCAGATTTTTCTGTCCCGGACGCGTCCAGAATTTATGGCAAAACTGTTTGCCCAGGAAGTGCCGGAGATCTATGATGGCGTCATCGAAATCAAAGCCGTTGCGCGGGATCCTGGAAGCCGGGCGAAGATTTCTGTTATCTCCCGGGACGGGTCAATCGACCCCGTCGGCGCGTGCGTGGGGATGCGCGGAAGCCGCGTTCAGGCCGTTGTCGGCGAATTGCAGGGCGAAAAGATCGACATTATTCCCTGGACCGACGATGTCGCGACCTTTACGGTCAACGCGCTTCAGCCGGCCGAGGTGGCGAAGGTCGTTCTGGACGAGGAAAACAACCGGATGGAAGTCGTCGTACCGGAAGAACAGCTGAGCTTGGCCATTGGTCGCCGGGGGCAGAACGTACGGTTGGCTTCGATTTTAACAGGGTGGGATATCGACATTTTGACGGAGGAGGAGGAATCCCGCCGTCGGGCCGAGGAATTCCAGAAGCGCTCTGCGCTGTTTATCGAGGCGCTGGACGTTGACGAGGTTATTGCGCATCTTCTGGTTGCCGAAGGGTTTACCCGGATCGAGGAAATCGCCGAAACACCGATTGATGAACTGAACGAGATCGAAGGCTTCGAGGAAGAGATATCTCAGGAGCTGCAAAACCGGGCGATCAACTGGCTGGACATGAAGGCGAAGGAGCTCTCCGACAAACAGGAAGCCTTGGGAATCGCCGACGATTTGATGGGGATGGAGGCGTTGACTCCCGACACCATTATCAAGCTGGGAGAGAAGGGGATCAAAACCCTCGACGACCTGGCCGATCTGGCCGGGGACGAGC
>JAGRJZ010000076.1 GCA_020442505.1 Alphaproteobacteria bacterium
GGCTGCCGTGGCTGAAATTCAGGCGGAAGACGTCCACCCCGGCCTCGAACAGTTTCCGGATCATGCCTTCATCCGCCGAGGCCGGGCCCAGCGTGGCCACGATTTTGGTCTGACGGTCGTGGCGTAACGGCGCGCTTTGCGATGGTGCGGTCATGGTCATGCTTTCTGTTATGCTGAGGATCCTCTTTAATAAGCACAAATAGCGCCGGAAGAACACAGGGAAAAACACGAATTTTTTTGACATATATAATTCTCTTCGTTACAAAACCCCGGATGATTTTGATTGGCGGGACTCCTCTTTCTGACTTAACCACGCAGATTCTGTGCGAAGAATCGCGTTTTGGCGTACCGGAAGATCAGACGCTGGAATCGACCGTTCAGCTGTTTTTCGATACAGCGGCGCTCAAGAAGGCCGTCAGCTCAGTCTGTCCGACGCGGACAGACTGGAAGGATTTTGTCCGTTTCGTCTTTGCAGAACATTTTAAGGTGCAGGGCGGTTGGCAGGTTTCCGGCCGGGATTGTCTGAGGAGTATGCTGCGGTCGGAAGGCGGGATCCTTGTTCCGGTTTTCGCCGAAGCTGTCGGGAACAGAGGGTTTTCTTTAAGCCTGCGCAGCAGTCTGCCGGTTATTGAGATGTTTCAAACCATGGGAATTCTTTGTCCCGGAAAAATTTTGTGTTGCCGCCGACATGGAAACTGGTCCAAACCCGATTCTGTGCAATTATCGTTCGAGAGGTGTTCTCTGCAATCATATACGTTGCCCCAGCAATCAGGCGGGATCGACATCTTGCCCGACGAAAAGCCGGTATGGCGTTTTCGCAAGCCTTTTTCCTTGTGTGAACCGCGTTCGGGTCTTTTGATGGTGGGACAAAAATAGCCATAATCATAAAATTTTATTGCTTTTTTCTTTGGGCATAACCCCGTGTATAAGTACCCATGCATGCTTTATTTCAGAAGTTTGGGCCTGTTTTCCACATGGGAAAAGACCCCGTATAAGAATATATTCATGTTGGCGGGTAACACGATATCTAGTAGCCTTGGGAAGTTGAAGACGCAATGGATAGTGTTTTTATCCACATCTATCCACAGCCACACAGATCAGATTCGCGTATTGCCGCGCACGCTTTTTAACAGGGAGTCGGGGAATGTTTGACGTTGCACAAATGGAGCGGGGGAATCGCGTCCGGATCGACCGGAGCCGCGACGAAAATTTAACCGTGTTTGGAAAGGCGACCCTGACCGATCGCTATTTGATGCCCGAGGAATCCTATCAGGACCTCTTCGCGCGCGTGTGCATGTGGTACGCGGATAATTCCAGCCATGCCCAGCGTCTGTATGATTATATGTCAAATCTCTGGTTTATGCCGGCTACGCCGATTTTGTCCAACGGAGGAACGAATCGGGGGTTGCCGATTTCCTGTTTCCTCAACGAATGCGGCGATTCGCTGGACGATATCGTGTCTTTGTGGAACGAGAACGTCTGGCTGGCGAGCCTGGGCGGGGGGATCGGGTCTTATTGGGGCAATGTGCGCTCGATCGGCGAGAAAGTCGGCCGGAACGGCAAGACAAGCGGGATTATTCCCTTTATCAAGGTACAGGATTCCCTCACGCTGGCCATTTCGCAGGGCTCCTTGCGCCGGGGCAGCGCGGCGATCTATCTGCCGATCTGGCATCCCGAGATCGAGGAGTTCATCGAGATTCGGCGCTTTACGGGCGGTGATCCCAACCGCAAAGCGCAAAATCTGCATAACGGGGTTTTGGTTACGAACGGCTTTATGAAGGCCGTGGAGAACGACGAGGAATGGGCGCTGAAATCCCCGAAGGACGGCCATATCGTGGACCGGGTCAAGGCGCGGGATCTGTGGATTCGGTTGTTGACCGCGCGGATCGAGACGGGCGAGCCCTATATTATCTATATCGACCATGTGAACGACGCGATCCCCGCCCACCACCGCATGGCGGGCCTCAGCGTCAAGATGTCCAATCTGTGCTGCGAGATCACCCTGCCGACGGGGCGGGACCATCTGGGCAATGACCGCACGGCGGTCTGCTGTCTGTCCTCGCTCAATCTCGAAACATGGGATGAGTGGCATCAGGACGAACGCTTTGTCGAAGACGTGCTGCGCTTCCTCGACAACGTGCTGCAGGACTATATCGACCGCGCCCCGCCGGAAATGGCCCGGGCCAAGTATTCCGCCAGCCGCGAACGCTCGGTCGGGCTCGGCGTCATGGGCTTCCACTCGTTCCTCCAGTCCAAGGGCATCGGCTTCGAAAGCCCGATGGCCAAGGTGTGGAACCTCAAGATGTTCAAGCACATCGCCGCCAAGGCCGATGAAGCGAGCATGATGCTGGCGAAGGAACGCGGCCCTTGCCCCGATGCCGAGGACATGGGCGTGATGCAGCGCTTCAGCTGCAAGATGGCGATCG
>JAGRJZ010000077.1 GCA_020442505.1 Alphaproteobacteria bacterium
CGCCGCTTTTGTTTGTTTTGGGAACGAATGAAGGCCGCTACGAACAATTCCTGATTAATACCCTCGGGCCGATCGAGCTGTGGGCTCTCTCAACTTCGATGGAGGATGTCTCCATTCGTAACCGCCTTTACAACACGGTCGGCGCGGCCTGGGGACGAAAGATTCTGGCCGCGGCCTTCCCGGGCGGAAGCGCCCGGACCGAGATTAAGCGGCGGGTCCTGATGCGCGGGGAACAAGAAGGCGAAAGCAAGGCCGCCCTGACAAGCGAGGTCATCGAAGAAATCGCGACCGAGCTGATCCGCAAGGTCGAGGAACGGCAGGCCGCGGAAAACGACCAGGAGATAAAAGACTCCCTATGATCGAGACGAAAAAGAAAAGCAGCTGGTCTCTGAATAGATTGAAACGCAAGGGAAAGCTTTCCATCAAGGAGAAAATCATGCTCGGGCTGGGAGGGTTTCTGCTCCTTGTTCTGCTCGTCGTCTGGTGGGGTTTGCAGCCTATTCGGGGCACTATTCATTTCGGGATCTGCAAGACGCTCGCGGAACAGCACCTGACCTATCCGGGAACCATGCGCGTGGTGTCTTACGACCTTTTGTCGGCCTATGACCGAGCGGAACGAACTATGCGCATTTATTACAGCTACACAGACGCGTTCGGGGAGTCCAAACAGGACATCCTGCGGTGTACGTTTGAGGCCGATGCGCAAAGAAACATGCTCTTGACCATTAAAAGCGCCCGGATCAACCGGGTGGAAATCCCGGCCGAGGAC
Source organism: Alphaproteobacteria bacterium (assembly GCA_020442505.1). GTDB lineage: Bacteria > Pseudomonadota > Alphaproteobacteria > Micavibrionales > Micavibrionaceae > JACKJA01. Next base: position 770 of record JAGRJZ010000077.1, read on the forward strand.
ATCGCCCGTTTTAATGCAACCATTCCTGCGATTTTGACCTATGAGCCTGATCTTATTCTCCCCTCTCCGCCGGGACCGGCGTTGAACGATCTGAAAACGGATTAAAGCGAAAGAATAAAAATGGGATTTATCCTGACGCTGGTGGCCTCTCGCAAGCCTTTATCGGCCGGGCATCTTGCCGGGATCGGACGGTATTGCGACCTGCAGGGTCTCGGGCCGCAGGGCGATCCGGTCTGGCAAGTGCCTCACAAGGCCGTAGACCTGCTGCTAATCAACAAACCGGACAAGGAACAATTGATCGCCTTGCGCGACGCGCTTGTGGCGGATCGCATTGATTTGTTCGTAACCACGACCGCGCAGCGCAAACGTGGCCCCAAGAAGCTTTTGGTCGCCGACATGGACGCCACGATTGTCGCCGGCGAGACATTGGACGACATCGCGGAGCAAGCGGGAATCGGCGAAAAAGTCGCGGCCATCACGGGCCGAGCCATGCGCGGCGAGATGGATTTCGCGGCCGCGCTCAGAGAACGGGTGTCTTTACTGGCCGGACAGAAAGCGACCTTGCTCGAATCCGTCTTGGCCGCGAGCCATTTGAACGAAGGGGCGGAAACGCTGGTCACGACGATGCGCAAGGCGGGTGCCTTATGTGTCCTGGTCTCCGGCGGGTTTACCTTCTTCACGGAAGCCATCGCCGCCCGCGCCGGATTTAACCACCATCACGGCAACGTTCTGGGCATCAAAGACGGAGCCCTGACCGGCTCCGTGGACTCCCCGATTTTGGACAAGGACTCGAAACGGGCTTTTTTAAGGCAATATACGTGCGATCTGGAAATTGATCTGGCCGATACGCTTGCGATCGGGGACGGCGCGAACGACTTGCCGATGCTGGAGGCAGCGGGGATCGGGATCGGGTATCGTCCCAAGCCGCTTCTAATGGAGTCCCTCGACAACGTTATCCTCTATGGCGATTTGACCGCGGCGCTTTACGCGCAGGGCTTAAAGCCCATCCTTTAGACCACGCACAAAACCGGACAACCCCGTCAGACGATGACGTTTCAGACGTTCCGCATCCAAGATCGTCTGGACCCGGGCGAGAGATTCGTCGAAATCCTGATTAATCACCACGTAGTCGTATTCGGAATAGTGGGTGATCTCGTCCGCGGCTTTCGATAGACGATACTGGATGGTCTCTTCCGAGTCCTGAGCCCGTTTGTGCAGCCGGTCGGCGAGCGCTTGCGCGGAAGGCGGAAGAATAAACACCGTCACGAGATCCTCCCGTGCGATCTCTGCCAGTTGTTGCGTGCCTTGCCATTCGATATCAAAGACAACGTCCCGCCCCTGCGCGAGCGCGGCTTCGACCGGCTCCCGCGGGGTTCCGTAAAAATTCCCGAAGGCTTCGGCATGTTCCAGAAACGCGCCCTGCGCGATCATCTCACTAAAGCGGTCCTTGTCTACGAAATAGTAATCCTGCCCGTTGACTTCGCCGGGACGGCGCGGGCGGGTCGTGGCAGAGACGGAAATCGTCAGATCGTCGTTTTGCTTGAGAAGCGCCCGCGTGATGGAGGTCTTCCCTGCCCCGGAGGGGGAGGAAAGCACAAACATCAATCCCCGGCGTTTGAGCGTTTTTATCATTGTCGGTTATTTTAACGATTGCGCGGCCCGTGTCCACGCTTCATTATGCCGGGGTCATGAAAAATATGTCACAAACGATTTTAATCACCGGCGCGTCGAGCGGAATCGGCGCGGCGCTTGCGTGTCATTACGCGGCCCCGGGGGTTACCCTGTTTTTGGGCGGACGCGATTTGAAGCGTCTAGAAATGACAGCCGACACCTGCCGGGAAAAAGGAGCGACCGTTTATCAGGAGATCGTCGACGTGACCGATCAGGACGCGATGGCTTGTTGGATCACCCAGTCAGACGAGACGCGGCCGCTTGATCTGATGATCGCCAATGCCGGCATTTCGGGCGGCGCAGGCGGAACAAAAGCTGTCGAGGATCCGGAACAGGCACGCCGAATCTTTGACGTGAACCTTACCGGAATTCTCAACACGATCGACCCCGTTCTCCCTCGCATGCTCGCCCGCGGCGCAGGTCAGATCGCGCTGATGAGCTCCGTTGCGGGCTTTTCCGGATGGCCGCAGGCCGTGGCCTATAGCGCCTCCAAGGGAGCCGTCCGGCTCTACGGAGAGGGGCTCCGCGGCGCACTCGCTTCCCGGGGCGTCCGGGTCAACGTGATCTGCCCGGGATTCGTCGAAACGCCCATGACCGATGTCAATCCGTTCGTCATGCCTTTTCTGATGCCCCCGGACATAGCCGCCCGCATCATCGCCCGGGGGCTAGCACGGAACAGGGGACGGATCGGTTTCCCTTGGCCGACCTATCTTTGTGCGGGATTGCTTGGCATGCTTCCTTTATCCGGGACGCTTGCCCTTCAGACAAGGTTGCCGCGCAAGCCTGCTATGCAGTAAATGCAACCATTGGTTTAAAAAATTCTTTACCCTTCGCATATCTCGTGCAATAATCAGAACGTATTTTTTTGTTTTTTTATAATTTTATTATGATATTCCACTCCATAAAGGTAGGGGAGACCTTTGGGGATGACGATCGACACCAGAGAGCTTGAACGAAACATTCAGCAGGCGGCGGCCCTGCTGCGCTCTTTGTCGAGCGAGAAACGCCTGATGGTTATGTGCGCGCTCCACAAGGGCGAAAAAAGCGTCACGGAGCTCCGGGAGATCGTGGATATCAGCCAATCCGCTTTATCCCAGCATCTTGCGAAACTCCGGAAGGAGGGGATGGTTGCAACCCGCCGGGACGCCCAGACGATCTATTATTCCATCAGCCATCCCTCGGTCGACACTTTGCTGCACTGCCTGTGCCGGATATACGCCCCGTGCAAAACGGAATAATTTCTGAAAAATCCTGCAAACAAAATCTTGACGGGGCGGGCGTAACCCCATAAGGTGCACCGGTTCAAAAGCCGTCCTCACCCATTCGGGACAGTTTTTTTGGAGCTCATCCTTACGACCGTGTAGCTCAGCCGGTAGAGCAACTGACTTTTAATCAGT
>JAGRJZ010000078.1 GCA_020442505.1 Alphaproteobacteria bacterium
GATACGTTTTTTATCTCTGTGCCTTGTCTGTGTGTTTTTTGTCGCCGTGGCGATCCTTCCTCCGCCGGCCTTTGCGCTTTCCCGGAGCGAAGGAATTGCTGCCGTTGTGAATGATGGCGCCGTCTCCGAAACCGATCTCGCCGAGCGGATGAGCCTGATCATTGTTTCCTCCGGCATGCCGGACACAAGCGAAACCCGGGACCGAATCCAGAGCCAGATTCTGGATGTCTTGATCGAGGAACAGATCAAACTTCAGGAAGCCGCGCGTTTGGATCTGACGGTTGAGGACGAGGAGGTCGACTCGGCTTTTGCCGCTCTGGCTCAATCGAACAACTTTACTCCGGAACAATTTGTCTCCGTTCTTGAGAAAGAGAAAATCGCGCCGTATACCCTGCGGGACCAAATCAAGGCCAATCTCGCTTGGTCTAAAGTTGTGCAGGAAAAACTGCAGCCAGCGATTACTATCACGGATAACGAGGTCGACGCGATGCTAGCGCGGCTTGCGGCCGGGATCGGGAAGAACGAATACATGGTCTCTGAAATTTTTTTGCCCGTCGATCATCCCGCCGATGAGCCGGAGGTCAAAAAACTCGCGGAAAAGTTGACGCGGGAATTGTTGGACCAGAAAGTGCCTTTCCCGAAAATCGCAAGACAATTCTCGCAATCCGCAGGGGCCTCAAGCGGCGGGGATATGGGCTGGATCCAGGAAGGGACTCTATCCACTGAAATTGACGAGGTTCTCGCGAAGATGGAAGAGGGAGATTTAAGCAAGCCCATCCGTAGCGCCGCAGGATATCATATTGTCTATCTGCGCAAAAAACGGACGATTACGGAGGATTCCATGCCGAGCCGTCCGGGGCTGATGCACAAGATGGGGCTGGCCGAGTTGGAGCGCCGTGCGCGCCGTTATATGCTGGATCTGAAGGCGGCGGCCTTGATTGATAAACGGATTTAAGTCCGCTTCGACGGCTTTGTGGCTATGCGGGAAAGACCGTCAAGACAGCTTTTGTTATAAAAAATCCGCCGACCAGAAGCCAGACGAACAAAAAAAGCGCCAGCCAAAGCGGTTTCAGGCCGACATCTCTGAATTTCGAAAAACGGGTTTCCATTCCCAGCGCGCACATGGCCATGGTCAACAGGAAACCGTCCAGGTGGTTGATCCCGTCTACGATCCCCGGGGGAATGATGTCCAGAGAATGAACCCCCGCCATGGCGATGAACAAAAGCGCGAACCAGGGAACGGCGACGGGCGCCTTGCCGCCGTTCTGCGTGTCGACGATTCGGGCCAAAATGGCTCCCAGAATCAGCAAAAACGGGGCCAGCATCATCACCCGGATCATCTTGACGATGACGGCCGTGTCGCCGGTTTCCGGACTGATCGCGTTCCCGGCGGCGACGACGTGGGCAACCTCGTGAACCGATCCGCCGATATAAAGCCCGACATCGTGCAGATCAAGGGGGATTATTCCTGTTCGGTAAAGCAGCGGGACCAGAAACATCGCGAGCGTTCCGAACAGGACGACGGTCGCCACGGCCACGGTACTTTTCCAGGCAGCCGCCCGCACGACGCTTTCGGTGGCCAGAACCGCCGCCGCGCCGCAAATCGCGGCGCCCGCAGCCGTCAGAAGAGATAAGTCCCGGTCCATTTTCAGAACCCGCGTGCCAAAGGCCAGGCCCAGAAAAAAGGTCAAGCTCACCATCGCGATACTGACGACGATTCCGCTGATCCCGACATTCAGGATGGTCTGAAAGGTAATTCGGAAACCGTACAGGACAATCGCGATCCGCAGGAGATTGCGGGCGGTGTAGTGAATCCCGGGATTCCAGCTTTCGGGCACGCGATGACGCGCCGTATTCGCGAAGATCATCCCGAGAACCATTCCTATGATCAGGGAATGCAGGTGCCAGGCCGTCATTTGAGGGATCATGGCAAGCGCGGTGGCCAGTGCCCCGAACAACGCGACAAATAGAACCCCTCTTGCCGTTCCCGGATCCCGAAAGACGGCGCCATAAGATACACTCATTCCGAACTCGCCGTTTTTTGCCTTTTTTTCTTGATGTAGTCATACGCGTTATAGGGCAATCGGACCGTCACCGTAGTCCCGACACCCAGGGTGGAGGCGATCTTCATCCGGCCGCCGTGCATTTCGGCAAGTTCCTTTGTGATGGCCAGCCCCAGGCCGGTTCCCTCATGCTCTCGCGTGTAATGGCTGGAGGCCTGTTCAAACGGCCGGGCGATATCCTTCAGGCGATGGGCCGGGATTCCGGCTCCCGTGTCGGAAACGGTCAGGAGAAGGTCGTCTTTCCGTTCTTGACAGCTGATCTGGACAACGCCGTCCGGTTGCGTGAATTTCAGGGCGTTTGAAAGCAGATTAAGCAAAATCTGCATAACAGCGCGCCGGTCGGCCACGATCTCCAGAGTTTCATTGTCGATCAGCGTCTCAAGCCTGATTTGCCCTTCCAGCGCGCGGCCTTCCATCATATGAGCAGCAAGATGAACGACTTTGGCCAGATTAAGCTTTTCCAGATCCAGCTCGTATTTCCCGGCTTCGATCTTCGACATATCGAGAATATCGCTAATCAGATCGAGAAGGTGCTCCCCGCTCTCCCGGATGCCGGCGATGTAGTCCATGTATTTTTCAGTGCCGATGGGGCCCAAAAGCTGGCGCTGCATCATTTCGGAAAAACCGATGATGGCGTTGAGCGGGGTCCGGAGCTCGTGACTCATATTGGCCAGAAACTGAGACTTTGCGGCATAGGCGCGTTCGGCCGCTTCCTTGGCGGCGCGTAATTCCTGTTCATGCCGCATTTGTTCGGTCATGTCCTGCATAATGCCGAACAGGGCGATCACGTCCCCGTCTTCGTCCATACGGCATTTACCCTCGCAGCGGATAAAACACTCCGTTCCGTCGGATCGTACGATCCGGAAGTCCGTATCGTAGTTCGTCTGGGCGATAATGGCGCGCTGGAAGGCCTGAAGGAGCCGGCCGGCGTCTTCCTCCTTGTCGAGAAGCGCGTTGATGTTGTCGAGCGTCGGGATGAAGGTGCCTTTTTCTACCCCGAAAATCGCGTAGATCTGGTCGGACCATTCGAGGGCTTCTTCCCCGATCTTCCAGTACCAGTGCCCCATTCGCCCGATGGCCTGTGCTTCGGCGAGCTGTTCTTGCTGGCGGCGCAGGGCGGCTTCGTGTGTCTTGGTCGCGGTGATGTCCCGTCCAACGCTATAGATGAAATCGCCGACCCGTTTTTGACGCCATTCAAAGGAGCGGACGCTCTGATCCCGGGTGACGATACGGGTCTCGAAGGATATCATATCTCCGGCGGCGGTTTCGGCGTGAACAAGCCCATGCAGAAGCGCCCGGATATGAGGGCGGTCGTCGGGGTAGACTAGATCCATGAAGTTCATCCGGCGGAGGGCCTCGTCGTTATAGCCGAGAACGTCGTTGAAGGCTCGGTTGACCCGGGAAAAGGTCCCTTCCCGGGCCGCGATCGCCATGACTTCCCCGGACATGTTCAGGAAATGGCGCAGCTCTCCGTCTGACTGGCCGAGGGCCACCCCCGGCGTCGCCGTGCTTTCCGATTCCTGTCGTGCGCGGGCTTCGTCTACGACCAGGCGCAAAAAGCGCGTGGCGGCTTCTTTTTCCCGAATGTTTTCTCTGTCTGTCGGGTCCGTGAGCGCGCAGCCAACCATGAAGCGTCCGCCGTCCTCGGCCGTAACGCGGTCGAACTGGAGCGTTACAGGGGTTTTCCGCCCTGGCAGAAGGACCTTGTGAGCCCCCTCGCGCAGCGTGTCGACGAACGCTCCTGCCGCGGGACCGAAGAGATTATGGCCTTTGAAGGCGGAATCAGGGTCCGCGAACGCGACAAGGTGTGAGAATCGTTTTCCCTCGGCTTGATCGCGTGTTTGATCGAGAAGCTGCGCAAACATAACGGTGGCGTGCACCAGCACTCCGTCCCGGTTGATTACGAAACGGGCCTCTTCTTTTTGTGGAAGAGCCTTTTTGCGGCGGGAGATTGCATCACGCGCGCGCGCTTCTTTTTTCGTGGCTTTGGCTGTCATCTTAGCAATCGGAGTCTTGGTGGAAGAAAGCAATATCAACCAGTTGCTGCGTATAACATAATATACACAGGGGTTCGACGGCAAGCTTTTTAGGGTAAAGAAGAGCAGATTTTATGGACTTTTAAAAGAAAATGCCGTATTCCACCTTCTGTTATGCCCTCCTATCGCAAAACCGGGACCAGAAAAACGGCTTGCGGCCTTTTTGTTCTGGCGTTTTTGGCGATCGCCGTGAAGCCTGTTTTGGCTGTTGCGCGCGTTCCCGTTCCGCCGCACAAGCCGGTCGTCCTGGTGAAGGATCCCGTTAAAACGGGCGCTGTCCCTCTGCCCGGAAGGCGTCCTTTGTCCACAAAGGGACTGCCGCTTTCAGCGGATAACGCGCTGCTTTACAGGAAAATATTTGCGTTTCAAGCCGTTGGGAACTGGAAAGACGCCGATGCGCTTTTTCCCCTGCTGACCGATATGCGTTTGCGCGGGCACATGTTGTTTCAGCGCTACATGCATCCAACGGGCTATCAGGCAAGCTTCGAAGAGCTCGCCGGGTGGCTGGATCTTTATGCCGATCATCCCGGTGCGGACCGGGTCTATAAGCTGGCTCTGGCTCGCATGCCGGCTGATTTTTATGGGACGCTTGCAAAACCGCGTCAGGGAAGCGGTGTGTCCGGGTATCTCGGTGTGATTCATGATCGCGAGAGGGCTTACCGTTCTTCCCGGACGAGAACCCGGACACAGAACGATGCTGTCGAGGCGCTGGCGGCCGCGATTCGAGCCGATCTATCACGCGGGGCGCCGACCAGGGCTTATGGCCGGTTGCAGGACGACGATCGGGCGGCTCTGCTGGACGATGTCGAATATGACCGTTTGCAGGCCCAGATCGCCGGCAGCTACATGCTGACAGGCTATCCGGACAAGGCGCTTTTGTTGGCGATGAAAAGCGCTGATCGTGCGGGGGAGAAAGCCCCTGATGCCGGTTGGTTCGGGGGGCTCAGCGCGTGGCGATTGGGAGATTATAAAACGGCCGCAAGGCTTTTCGAACAAACGGCTGAGTCGGATTACGTTTCCTCATGGACGGCCGCTGCCGGGGCTTATTGGGCCGCGCGGGCGCATATGCGGGCGGGGGATGTACGGGAATCGTCCCGTTGCCTGCAAAAGGCGGCAACGAATCCCCGGACTTTCTATGGTTTGATCGCAACACGCGCGCTGGGGTGGGATTTTGATTTTAATTGGACATTGCCTGCGACCGATTCCGGTTCGGATAAAGGTGAAAAGATGCTCCCCGGAATCGCGCGAGCCATGGCGTTGGTGGCGGCAGGCCAGTATCACTGGGCCGAAGACGAGCTGCGCAATCTGGATTATGGGCGCGATGGGGCCCTCCATCCTTTTCTTTTGGCCTATACGCAAAAGGTCGGGTTGCCGGCTTTTTCCATGCGGTTGGGGGAAGCCGTCTCCCCCCCCGAAGGCGGGCTGTACGACGCGGCGCTTTATCCCGTTGCCCCGTGGGAGCCTCTTGGTGGCTACACCGTTGACCGGGCCTTGATTTACGCTCTGATTCGGCAGGAATCACGATTTGATCCGGAGGCTGAGAACAAGAACAGTGGCGCGACGGGGCTGATGCAGCTGATGCCCCAGACAGCGGGCTATGTCGCGGGCGACCGGGATTTTCGAAGCAAGACGGGCCGTTATGCTTTGAAAGACCCACAAACCAATCTGGCCATCGGTCAGCGTTACGTGGCGGACCTGCTAGGGCAGGACGCCATCGGCGGGGATCTTTTTTCCCTGTTGATTGCATATAACGCGGGACCGGGAAACCTCCGAAAATGGAAACGGACGTTGGCGGACATTCAGGATGATCCGCTTTTATTCATTGAAACCGTCCCCATGGCTGAAACCCGTGCCTTTGTCGAGCGTGTCATGGCCAATGCTTGGATTTACCGTCTGCGGTTGGGACAGGATACGCCTTCCCTGGATACCGTGGCGGAGGGTGGCTGGGCCCGCTATGTCGCCCTGGATGGTCGCCGTTTTGCGGAATCGACCGAAAAGCCTTCCCGTCCTCGGAGAACCCGGAAAGATCGTTACAGCTACAATTGATCCGGTCTTCGGAAAAACGGTGGGCTCGCTGCGCGTTTGAAAGCTTTGCTTGGGTGGTTCTTCGTGGTACAAAGGCTGCACCATGACAGATTTTTCCTCTCATCCTGCCTTTGAGCCTGCGCCCTATAAACTGGATCCCGAGATTTTGCGGGAATACGACATACGCGGAACGGTCGATAAAAATTTCCGGCCGGACGATGCGTTTGCGGTCGGTTGCGCTTTTGGGACGATGATTCGCCGCCGGGGCGGGACTCGGGCATGTGTCGGCTATGACGGCCGGGCCAGTTCGCCGGCGCTTGCGGAGGCCATGATCGCCGGGCTGGTCGCGACCGGGTTGATGGTTGAAAATATCGGGTTGGGGCCCTCTCCCATGCTGGATTTTGCCCTGAAGGACCGGATGGCTGACGGCGGCGTGATGATCACCGGTTCCCACAACCCGCCCTCTTATAACGGGTTCAAGTTAACGTACCAAAGCGGGCCGCTTTACGGCGATGCGATCCAGGACGTCGGAAGAATCGCGGCGGCCGGTGATTTTGCAAGCGGCGCCGGAGGCGTCCAGACGATCGACGTACGCGGTGCCTATGTTGATCGTTTGCTCCGGGATTTTGACGGGCGACCGGATCTGAAAATCGCCTGGGATTGTGGAAACGGGGCCACGGGCGAGATCGTACGGCGCCTGACGGCGCGTTTGCCGGGGACGCATATCTTGCTCTTTGACGAGATCGACGGGACGTTTCCCAACCACCATCCGGATCCGAATGTCGATGCGAATCTGGCGGATTTAATCCGGACGGTACGGGAGGAAGGCTGCGATCTCGGTGTGGCCTTCGACGGGGACGGCGACCGGATCGGGGCGGTCGATGAGCAGGGCACGATTATCCGTTGTGATACACTTATTGCCGTTTATGCTGCCGAGATTTTAGATGAATATCCCGGCGCGACGATCATTGGCGACGTCAAATGCAGCCAGGTCATGTACGACGAAATCGCGCGTCTCGGCGGCCGTCCCCTGATGGGAAAAACCGGCCGCTCTCTGATCAAGGCGCAGATGATTGCTGAGAAGGCCCCGCTGGCGGGGGAGTTTAGCGGCCATATTTTCTTTGCCGATAAGTGGCACGGCGCGGATGACGGGATTTATTGCGCTATTCGTTTGCTGAATGTTGTAAGCGACCATGACGGCCCGGCGTCTTCTCTGACGGCGCATTTGCCGCGGACTTGCCACACACCGGAGGTGCGGTTTGAGGTGGATGAATCTGAAAAATTCGGGTTGATCGACAAGGTCGTGGCTGCCATGAAAGCCCGTGAGTCGGGGGATCTGTCCGTCGGTGACGTGGACGGTGCCCGGGTTGCTACGCCGGACGGCTGGTGGCTCTTGCGTGCGTCGAACACCCAAAACGCCCTGACGACCCGGGTCGAAGCAACGACTTCGGAAGGATTAGGCCGGTTGAAGGCTATGCTAATGGCCGAGGTAAAAAAATTAGGCTACGATGTAACCTTCCCGGATCACTGAGTGGCCGGCGGGTTTGTAAATGAAGGGAATAGGCGCAGTGAATACAACGATCCTGGAGCTTTTGGCTTCACGTATTTGCCATGATCTGATCAGCCCCGTGGGCGCGATTCACAACGGTATTGAGTTCATGGAAGAAATGGGAGAGGCCGGTAATTGCAAGGAGGCTCTTTCGCTCATCATGCATAGCGCGGGCCAGGCATCGGCGCGACTGCAGATGTTTCGTCTGGTTTACGGCCTGGGCGGGCGTGATTCTCATATCAAGCCCGAGGATGCCCACAAGGCGTTTGGAAACATGATCGCTGCCGATGGTCGGGTGACACAGGAGTGGGATCCGCATGCGGAGCTGGGCTTCGGAGAGGCCCTTCCCGAGGGGTACGCGAAGATTTTGGCTGGCACGTTGATGCTGGCGGCGGAATGTCTTCCCAAGGGAGGGGTTGTGATGGTGAGCGGCGATTCGCAATCGGCTGCGACTCGTGTCATCGCCCGGGGAACGAACGCTGCGCCACGCGAATATGCGGAAGAAGCGTTGATTCATTTGCTTCCTGTGTCGGATGTTGACCCCCGGTTGGTGCATCCGTATGTCATGGGGCTTTTATGCAAGGAGTATGGTTTTTCCTTGGTTATTGAACAGAATGCCTCCGATCAAGTCGATCTTCTTTTGTCCCGTAGCTGAACTTTCGCCAAAAAACGCTCTGAAAACGGAGTTTTTTTGTGTACAATGACCAGCGGTGGCCCGTAACGGGTCATTAACAGTCTTTTGCTATTTTTCGGATATACGCCACCGGATTGGTTTTTATCAACCACAGAAGGGCGACTGCGGTTGGCGTGTTCCACCTTCGTTTATAGCCATTTGTGTGGGGAGAGCATTATGGACGATCTTATCGCGGAGTTTCTGACGGAAACGAACGAATCGCTCGGTGATCTGGACACGGATCTCGTTAATTTGGAGCAAAATCCGAATGACATGGATCTGTTGTCGAAAATCTTTCGCCTTGTTCATACAATCAAGGGAACATGCGGTTTTTTGGGGCTTCCTCGACTTGAGGGGGTCGCGCACAAAGGGGAAGACGTTCTGGGGCTGTTTCGGGACGGGACGCTCCAGGTCACACCGGAGTATGTAACTCTGATTTTCGAGTGCCTGGATTGCATCAAGGAAATCATCAGCGGGATCGAAGAGACCGGATCCGAGCCGGCGGGGGACGATTCCGCACTGATCAGCCGGTTGGAAGCTGTTTACAACAGTGCCAACGGCAAGGAGCCCTCTCCGCAGGAAGCGCTGGACGCCCTTGTCAGGCAGGCCCGCGAGAACGTGGCGAAAGAAGCCGCAGAAAATACAAGCGTTTCGGAAGATGTCACGAGCGAGGACGAGGGCGAGGACGATTCGGAAGACGAAGAGGCGGACGAGGGAGATAGCGAAGGGGTTTCCTTGGATGAACTGGAAGCAGCTTTCCTAGCGGCGCCGGGACCCGAAGATATGGCTCCCTCTGCCCCTCAGGAACCGGCGCCCGTTGCGGTTGAAAAACCAGTCGTTTCCAAAACGAAACAGCCGCAAGAGCCTGCGGCGACAAAAGAAAGCGGCGTCGCGGCTCAATCGTTAAGGGTCAACGTGGACGTGCTGGAAAACCTGATGACGATGGTCAGCGAGCTTGTTTTGACCCGCAACCAGCTATTGCAGATTCTTCGTTCCCAGAAAGAGAGCGAATTTTCTGCGCCCTTGCAGCGTCTAAACCATGTTGTGTCCGATTTGCAGGAAGGGGTCATGAAAACCCGCATGCAGCCGATCGGCAATGCGTGGGCTAAATTGCCCCGGATTATCCGCGACATCAGCATCGATCTGAACAAAAAGATCGACCTGGATATGCGCGGCAAGGAGACCGAGCTGGATCGCCAAGTGCTTGAGCTTATCAAGGATCCGCTGACACACATGGTTCGTAATTCGGCGGACCACGGGATCGAAACGCCGACCGAACGCGTGGCGGCCGGTAAGCCGGAAACCGGAAAATTGATCCTGAATGCCTATCATGAAGGCGGTCATATTATCATTGAGATTTCTGACGATGGTAAAGGTTTGAATACACAGAAGATCCGGGAAAAGGTTCTGGCAAACGGTCTGGCCACGGAAGAAGAGCTGGCCGATATGTCGATTCAGCAAATTCAGCAATTTATCTTCAAGCCCGGTTTTTCGACGGCCGACAAAGTGACGGCCGTTTCCGGTCGCGGAGTCGGAATGGATGTCGTTCGAACGAATATCGAAAAGATTGGCGGTTCGATCGAGCTGAAGTCGACGGAAGGGAAGGGGTCTCGTTTCTTGATCAAGATTCCTCTGACCTTGGCAATCGTATCGGCCTTGATCGTCGAATCGGCCGGGGAGCGTTTTGCCATCCCGCAATTGGCCGTGCGAGAGCTTGTGATGGCCTCGACCGAAGGAGAAAACCGGATTGAAACAATCAAGGGGACGCCGGTCTTCCGGTTGCGCGATCATCTGTTACCTCTGGTTTCGCTGCAGGAGCTCTTAAAAATTACGCCGCCGGAACCGGCGCCTGTGGTGGAAGCTGTCCCGACTTTGACCGAACAAGACATGGGAGAGGTCGAAACGCAAGCGCATGTCGACATGGATTCTTTTCTGGAGGATCTGGAAGACGACGAAGAAAGCACATCTCAAAACGACTATATCGTTGTCGCGCAAGTTGGCGCCTATATGTTCGGGATTATCGTCGACCGGGTTTTCGACACGGAAGAAATCGTTGTTAAGCCCGTTGCCGGGATTTTACGAGACATTGATATGTTCTCCGGCAACACGATTTTGGGAGACGGCAGCGTGATTATGATTCTCGACCCGGCCGGGATCGCAAAATGTACGGGGGAAATCGATTCGTCGGATACGATGGATGTTAAGGAAGAGGATCTCCGGAAGCACGAATCCTCGCGTGAAAAAACATCGTTGTTGCTTTTTGCCGCCGGGGACGAAACGCCCAAGACTGTCCCGCTTGAACTTGTTTCCCGGCTAGAGGAAGTTGATATGGGCGCGATCGAAACTGCCAACGGTCATATGGTCGTTCAATATCGCGGCAAACTGATGCCTCTGGTCCCGTTCGATTCTCGCGTCCACGTTGAAGGAGAAAAACGTAAACCGGTTCTTGTTTTTTCGGACGACAACCACTCGATGGGGCTTGTCGTTGATCGTATCATCGATATTCTTGACGAATATATTGATGTTCAGATGGAAGGTGGCCAGGGTATCGTCGGGAGTGCTATCATCAACGAGAAATCAACGGATGTTGTGGATGTAGGTTATTATTTACGTCAGGTTAACCCAAACTGGTTTAAAAATCACGGTGATGAACCGTTCGAGAAAGGCGGTACAGCGGGGGCTCCTGGAAAACGTGTTTTGCTGGTAGAAGACAGCCCGTTTTTTCGCAATATGCTGTCGCCGATTCTGAAGGTTGCAGGGTACCGGGTTACGACGGCCGAAAGCGCGGTCAAGGCGTTAAAGCTATGCGAAGATGGAAAAATGTTCGATCTGATCATCAGCGATATCGAGATGCCTGAAATGAGCGGCTTTGAGTTCGCTGAAAAAGTTCGGGCCACCGAAAAATGGCAAGATACGCCTATGATAGCGCTGTCTTCGCACACAACGCCCCAAGATATGGATCGGGGGATGCAGGCCGGGTTCAGCAAATATGTCGCAAAATTCGATCGGGACACGTTGCTGGATACGCTCTCGCAAACCTTGTCCGAATACGCAGCATAAGGGGAGGAAAACATGACGCAAAAGGCAGAAGCGAGACGGGACAGATCCGCCAAGACGGCTGAAGAGTTAGGCCCTTCGGAGGATTATCTGACCGTGATGATCGCGGGACAGATGTTTGGAATACCGGTCCTCCAGGTTCAGGATGTACTGGGCCAGCAAAAAGTGACCCGTATTCCTCTGGCCCCGGCCGAGGTTGCCGGATCCCTGAATCTGCGTGGCCGGATTGTAACCGCGATTGACGTTCGCCGGCGTCTGGGGATGGATCCTGATGCAGAAAAGCACAAAGAAATGAGTGTCGTCGTCGAACACGAAAACGAGTTGTATAGTTTGGTGATTGACGATGTGGGCGATGTTCTGACGCTTTATAATAAGGATTTCGACGCGAATCCGGCAACGCTGGACCCTGTCTGGCGCGAGATTTCGATGGGGATATATCGCCTGAAAGACAGACTTTTGGTTGTTCTGGATGTCCCTAAATTGTTGAATACCGTCCATCTGTGAAAGAGGTTGATGAAGGAAAAATCATGAAAACATGTCTGATTGTTGATGACAGCCGCGTTGTTCGCAAGGTCGCGCGCCGGATTGTTGAGGATCTGGGGCTTCAATGCGATGAAGCCGAAGACGGACAGAAGGCTTACGAGGCGTGTGAAAAAACCATGCCTGACGCGGTGTTGCTGGATTGGAACATGCCGGTGATGAGTGGCATTGAGTTTCTTGAAAAGCTCCGCCAGATGCCGGGAGGAACGGCGCCGAAGGTTGTGTTTTGTACAACTGAAAATGATCTGGCGCATATTACTCGGGCGGTTCAGGCCGGCGCGGATGAGTACATTATGAAACCTTTCGACAGCGATATCATTCGGGACAAATTTTCCCAAGTCGGCATTATATAGAAAAAACAAGCAAGAAAGGTACGCGGCGGGAATGGTGCTTTCTCCGGGGGATTCGAAAATCAAGGTTATGCTGGTGGATGATTCAGCCGTCATCAGGGGGCTGATTTCGCGTGCGCTGGAAAAAGATCCAGATGTTCACATCGCAGCGTCGGTCCATAACGGTCAAGCCGCCGTTGACGCGATTGAACGGATTGCTCCGGACGTTGTGCTTCTCGACATTGAGATGCCGGTGATGGACGGTCTGAGCGCCTTGCCGCTGTTGCTCCAGAAAAAACCAGGGGTCAAGGTTTTAATGTGTTCGACTCTCAGCAAGCAGGGCGCGACTGTGACCATGCGCGCGCTGGAACTGGGCGCAACGGACTACATTACCAAGCCGACGGCGCGGGAGCTCAGCAGCGCGGAAGATTTTCAAACCGAGTTGGTGCGTTTGGTGCGGGCACTAGGCGGGAAGCCCGCCTTTCGGTCCGTGGCGTTGCCGCCGGGGGGGGCTTCCGCGGGGGCGCCGGCGCCTGCTGGTCGGAACACGACGGGGACAACGTCCCAGCTTTTTCGAGGCGCGGATGTCAAATTACGCAACGATTCGATGGCTTATAAAGGTAAGCCTGATATTCTTGCCATTGGTAGTTCGACCGGCGGACCGCAAGCGTTGTTCGAGGTCATCAAAAGCTTTCAAGCTTTTGATATCCCTATCGTTATCACTCAGCATATGCCCAAAACCTTTACGCATATTCTGGCCCAGCATATTCAGCAACATTGCGGAATTACCTGTCACGAAGGGGCGCAGGGAATGGCCCTGGAAAAAGGAAACGCTTATGTCGCGCCGGGCGGATTTCACATGCTGTTTAGAAAAGATGGATTGAAGGTTACGATTGATTTGAACGACGGACCGCAGGAAAACTTCTGTAAACCTGCTGTTGATCCGATGATGCGGAGTCTGATCGAGATTTACGGTTCCAAAATCCTGGCAGTTATTCTGACGGGCATGGGATATGACGGCCAGAAGGGATGCGCCGCGCTGGTCGAACGGGGCGGGCGCGTTGTTGCCCAAGATGAGGAAACGAGCGTCGTGTGGGGTATGCCCGGGGCTGTCGCGACAACGGGCTTGTGCTCCGCCGTTTTACCGCTTAAGGATATCGGGCCGTGGGTCCGACGTTCCGTAATGGGCGTGTGATAGGGGATAGAGGAAGAAGAGAATCCAATGCATATTCGTGATTTTGATTTTTATAAGGATTTTTTATACAAAAAATCGGGTCTCAGTTTGACCTCCGATAAGTCTTATCTTCTCGATTCCCGTCTGACTCCGATTGCCCGCCAGTTTGGATATGCGTCGTTGGACGCTATGACGACGACGTTACGGGCGGTTCCTCCCCAGGATCTTGTCAAGGCCGTCGTCGAGGCCATGACGACGAACGAAACGTCTTTTTTCCGGGATAGCAAACCGTTTGATACCTTCCGGGATACGGTTTTGCCCTATCTTTTGAAAAAGCGGGCGACAACGAAGCGCCTGCGGATCTGGTCGGCGGCTTGTTCCAGTGGCCAGGAAGCGTATTCCCTTGCCATGCTTCTGAAGGAAAAAGCTAACCTCACCGCTGGCTGGACGATCGAGATCATGGGGACGGATATCTCCGAGGACATTGTTGCCCAGGCGCAAAAGGCCGAATACTCCCAGTTTGAGGTTCAGCGTGGCTTGCCGATTATGCTGCTGATGAAATATTTCACCCAGGTCGGCGACCGGTGGCAATTGCGCGACGATATCAAGAGCATGGTCAAGTTCAAGTATTTTAACCTGTTGGATAATATGGCGGCTCTTGGCACGTTCGATATCATTTTTTGTCGGAACGTTCTGATTTATTTTGATCCGCCCTTGAAAAAACAGGTGTTCGAGGGCATGGCCCGGCAGCTTTCCGACGATGGGTTCCTGTTCCTCGGGGGGGCCGAGACCATTATGGGTTTTACAGAAACATTCAAGCCGCTGGGTCAATATCGGGGGTTATACGGTCTGACCAAGACGGAATATGACCAGGAATCGCTTGCGCAAACGGGCTCATAGGATTACAACAGGCCATCTTTCAACAGCTTTTAAAGGATGCGCCATGAGTTCTGCTCTTGCTTCTGACACCCGTTCCGATTCCCGTACTATTCGTGATCCGCGTGCCGTGCCGATCAAACGGGCTCTGCTTTCCGTCTCGGACAAAGAGGGTCTTGCCGATTTCGCGCAAACCTTGGCCGATCGCGGGGTTGAGATTCTTTCGACCGGCGGGACGGCGCGTATCTTGAAAGATGCCGGGATCGCGGTGCAGGACGTGTCCGATTACACCGGCTTTCCAGAAATTATGGACGGCCGGGTCAAGACCCTTCATCCGAAGGTCCATGGCGGGATTTTGGCCCGCAGGGACAAGGAAGACCACAAGGCTGCGATGGCGGAGAACGATATCGGCGCGATCGATATGCTGGTGGTGAATCTCTATCCGTTTGCGGCCGTGGTGCAGGACGGCGCGGATTTCGACATGGCGATCGAAAACATCGACATTGGCGGTCCTGCAATGGTTCGTGCCGCAGCCAAAAACCACGAATTCGTGACCATTGTCACAGATCCGCAGGACTATGATGCCGTGTTGAAGGATATGGACGCCCATGACGGCGCGACGAGTCATGCGCTCCGCAAGCGTTTAGCTGCGAATGCTTATGCTCTGACGGCGACTTACGATGCGACGATTTCAAGCTGGTTTGCCGCGCAAGTCGACCGGGAGGCCTTTCCCCGTCGGATCAGCTTTTCCGGAACGCTGCAAGAGGTCCTGCGCTACGGAGAAAATCCCCACCAGCAGGCCGCGCTTTACCTGGACGGCACTGTGCGTCCGGGCGTGGCAACGGCCAGCCAGCTGCAGGGAAAAGCGTTGTCGTATAATAATCTGAATGACGCGGACGCTGCGTTCGAGCTGGTCGCGGAATTCGACGCGCCCGCCGTGGCGATCATCAAGCATGCCAATCCCTGTGGCGTGGCTATCGGGCCGGATTGTCTGGAAGCCTACCGATTGGCGTTGCGCTGCGATCCGGTCAGCGCCTTTGGCGGGATTATCGCCCTGAACCGTCTCTTGGACCGCGAAACGGCGGAGGAGATCATCAAGATCATGAGCGAGGTCATCATCGCGCCGGCGGTAGAAAACGCGGCGCTGGAGGTTTTGGCTACGAAAAAGAATCTGCGCGTTCTGACGACCGGGGCAATGCCCGATCCGGCCGCGCCACGCAGGCAGGCCCGCATGATTGCGGGCGGCTTGCTTGTACAGGACACGGATAACGGCGTTATCACATCGGATAGGATGAGGGTCGTAACCGAGCGCGAGCCGACCGACTCTGAAAAGCAGGATATGCTCTTTGCCTTTAAGGTGTGCAAACACGTTAAATCCAACGCTATCGTCTATGTGAAGGACCAGGCAACAGTCGGGATTGGCGCTGGCCAGATGAGCCGGGTGGACTCTTCCCGTATCGCGGCGCATAAGGCGCAGGAGGCGGCGAAGGCCGCCGGTATAGACCGCTCTCTGGCTAGCGGATCTGTCGTCGCGTCCGATGCGTTCTTTCCCTTTCCGGACGGGTTGATAGCCGCCGCGGAAGCGGGCGCTACGGCCGTGATCCAGCCAGGCGGTTCCATCCGTGATGAGGACGTCATCGCCGCCGCGGACGAGCGCGGTCTGGCCATGGTGTTTACCGACATGCGGCACTTCCGCCACTGATGGCGGCAGGCAAAGGGTCTTGGGGGCGCTCTTATTTCCCCCCCGTCGCAGGTTTCAGCTCGCTTAACGGAAGGTAGGGAACAACGCCGCCGCCTTGGCCGTTCTCGTCGAGAATAATTTTTTGCGCGTTTTTCAAAACGTCTTCCATGGTTTCGATATACATACGCTCCCGCGTGACGTCTTTCCCGCTCAGATAGGCTTCGTATACCGCGTTGAAACGTTCGGCGTCCCCGGTTGCCCGGGCGATGGTGGATTGTTTATACGCCTCGGCGTCCTGTTTCATTTTAATGGCCTGTCCCCGGGCCTTGGGCAGGATGTCGTTGCGATATTGTTCGGCCTTGTTCTGGACGCTTTCAGCATCCTGCTTGGCCGATTGCATATCCTGGAAGGCTTCTTGGACATGCGGGTGGACCACGGCATTTTTCACCAGAAACTGGGAAATATTGATCCCGGATTGATATTCGTCGAGATTCCGGACCAGGATCTTTTGCGCGGCATCGGCGACTTTTACCCGCTCCTGCGTGATGATCTGGGACATCGGAGTCTGACCGACGACTTCGCGGATCGCGCTTTCCGCGACTTTTTTAATCGTGGATTCGGGATCTTCGATGTTGAACAAATAATCCTCGGCAGATTTAATATTCCAGCGCACCACCATGTCGATATCGACGATGTTCAGGTCCGAGGTCAGCATCAGGCTTTCTGCCGGTACGTCCCGGGTGCCGGAGGTCCCGCGTCCGGCATAGGCGGCAAATCCGATTCCCATCTCGCGGACCGTAGTGACGTTGACCTTTGAGACGGTTTCGATCGGCCAGGGCGCGTGATAGCCCAGCCCCGGGGTGGTTTGGGTGCGTTCCCATGCACCAAAGCGCTGGATGACGGCATGTTCCTCGGGCGTGACGGTGTAAAAACCGCTAGCAAGCCAGAGCGTAGCTGCAGCCAAAACAAATAGAGTTAGCACTTTGCCGCCGCCGATTCCTCCCGGCATGACGTCGCGCAGGTTTTCCTGCGCCCGGCGGAGCATTTCGTCCAGGTCGGGCGGCACGTCTTTTCCACCGCCGCCCGATCCGCCGGGACTGCTTCCCCAAGGGCCTTTGCCGTTTTCGCCACGATCTCCGCGGCCCCAGGGGTTTTTATTGTCGTTCTCGGGCATATGCTTTCCTTTTTTAGTCCCGTGTAATTGAGAGGATCAGGCTACATGAAATCAAGCCGCCGGGTCTAGAGAAAATTTAAGAGGCGAGGTATTGTATCATGCGTGACACAGGTAAGAGGTCCCGTACCTGATGCGAGGCCTCTTCGTCGGAGGTTCCTGCTTGACGCCACAGCTGGAGTGTTTAGTGTTAACCCGAAGGGGGCGGTAAATTCTTACATCTGATCATGAAAATGTGACATGCGCGGAATCGATAGAATTGGTACGCCCCGACCTTAAATTGCGTTGTCTCTTTCGTAAGATTGGAAGGCAAGTCCATGTTCGATTCTCTGAAGAAAAAGGTCCAAAAGACCCTCGACTCCGTGGTCGATCCGGCGGAGGCACGCGTGGAAGGCGTGAGCGTAAAGCAAGGGATTGTGACCTTTGCGCTCGCGGTCGATCCGGCGCGGGGGGGCGAGATGGAGCCCCTGCGCGCCAAAGCCGAAAGCGCGGTTGCCGCTTTGCCGGGGGTTGAAAAAGTCACGGCGGTTTTAACGGCGGAAACCGTGGGGGAAGAGACCGGTGGATCGCCGCTCGTTCATCGGGCCCCAAAGGCCGTGGTCGCGGTAGCCTCCGGGAAGGGGGGGGTCGGGAAATCGACCGTAGCGGCGAATATGGCTGTGGCCCTTGCGCAGGCGGGGCAGGCCGTCGGCCTGATGGATGCCGACGTTTTCGGGCCGTCCGTGCCGCGTTTGATGGGTGTGGAAGGGGCCCGCCCCGGCGTGGCGGAGGATAACAGGATGATTCCGCCGGAGGCGCACGGCGTCAAGCTGATGTCCATGGGGTTCCTCGTACCCCCGGGCAAGGCGGTCGTCTGGCGCGGCGCGATGGTGCACAAGGGGATTTTGCAAATGTTTTCCAATACGGTCTGGGGGGATCTTGATGTTTTGCTGATTGATATGCCGCCCGGGACGGGAGACGCGCAACTGACCGTCGCGCAAAATATCCCGCTTTCCGGGGCGGTGGTCGTCTCCACGCCGCAGGATCTGGCCCTCTTGGACGCACGCAAGGCCATCGAGATGTTTGCCCGGGTCGATGTGTCGGTGCTCGGGATCGTTGAGAATATGAGCTTCCATATTTGTGCCGCTTGCGGGCACGAGGATCACATCTTTAGCCACGGCGGGGCGGCCGAAGAGGCAAAGAAACAAAACGTTTCGTTTTTAGGTGAGATCCCTCTTCGCAAAGACATTCGTGAAAGCGCCGATTCCGGAACGCCGCTTGCCGCAGCGGATCAGGAGGGCGATCAGGCAAAACGTTATGCGTTGATCGCGGACCGGTTGATGGCCGCGCTTCGTTCCGATGCGGCGGGAAAATCCTGCCGTGCGGAAACATGCGGATGCCACTGAATTTTCTTGTAAAAAGCAATGCGGAAAAGAATCCAAGGCGCTGATTCTGATCATAAAATACCTGTTTCGGTTATCGTCGTGACGAAGAACGAGGCGCCGATCATCAAGCGGTGTCTGACGGCCTTGGCGGATTTCGACGATGTGTGGGTCGTCGATTCGCAAAGCGCGGACGGGACGAAAGTGCTGGCGGAGGCCGCAGGGGCGCGGGTTGTCGATTTTCTGTGGAACGGGCGTTATCCCAAAAAGAGACAATGGTGTCTGGAGACCCTAGACCTAAAACATGATTGGGTTTTTTTCGTCGATGCGGACGAAGTCATGACGGCTCCGCTGATGGCTGAAATCCGGGAGATTTTTAGCGCTCGGCGGGTGTCTCTTGAGGGGATAGTCGGCTATTTCGTCAAAGGACGTTATATGCTGGACGGCAAGCCACTGCGATACGGATTGCAAAACAATAAATTATGTCTGTTCGATCGACGATCGGTCGCCTTTCCGGTGGTCGATGATCTGGATATTCCCGGCATGGGGGAAATCGAAGGCCATTACCAGCCTGTCTTGACAATCAGGGATGGGCAGGTCGGGCAACTCCAAAATGTTTTGATTCATAAGGCGTTCGAGGATCAGGAAGGCTGGCGGGCCCGCCACGAACGCTACGCCGCGTGGGAACGCGCGATGATTGCCCGGAATGCCTATCCACGCGATCCCGTTCCGGCCCGCGAGTTTCTAAAACGTCTGTTTCGTAGAATGCCCTTTCGAGCTGTCATCGCCTTTTTGCATTGCTACGTCTGGAAGTACGGCGTTCTCGATGGCGCGGCGGGCTGGAGATTCGCCAAAGCCCGGTGGGAATATTATCGGATGCTGCGCAAGGCCCAGTAAATACGTGGCGCGCGGGTTTTTATAAGATACGAAACGTATTGGATTGTATAAATTAATGCGTTTAGTATTTTGTTGTAATTCAATTTTTCTCGAATCTTGAATTGTTCCTGTCGTCCTTCAATGGGTCGTCTTTGTGAAACGCCGCCTGCCTCGAACAGGCAAACGGGAAAGGGCAGGATCAAGACGTTTTCATGAGCCCGCCGCAAAAACCGTAACGTAAAATCGTAATCCGCCGCAATTCTGTAGGATAAATCGTAACGCATATCTCCCACGATATCCCGGCGATGGAGCATGGCCTGATGATGGGTGACCATGCCCCGCGTGATCGCGGTATGCGACCGGGCGGGTTTCAGGGCCGGAGTCTGACCGGCGCGTTCCTCCAGCGCAGGACCGTACAGGAACGTAAACGACTGTTTGTTCAGGGCAAGCTTGATGCGTGCGAGTGCATCGGGGCTGGCCAGCCTATCGCCCGCGTTCAGGAATAGCAGGTACGAACCCGTTGCGTGATTAATTCCTTTGTTCATCGCATCGTAAATTCCCTGGTCCGGGGCAGAAGCCCACAGGAGGGCGCTGCCATCTTGCCGCGGAGGGGGGATGTTTGTCAGGTAGTCCAGCGTGCCATCCGTCGAAGCGCCGTCCATGACGATCCATTCAAAATCCCGGCAGGTCTGAGCCTGAAGAGATTCGTATGTCTTCTCAAGTCCGGTCCGATTATTGCGGGTGACGGTGATAATGGAAAATGTTTTCAAGAGGATCGTTTTCTTTAATGGCTCAGATCGTCAATCCATATACCGGTAATGGCCAGGTTGGCAATGATTTGGCTGAGGTCCCGGGCGGTTTCAAGGAAATCAAACGGCTTGGGATCGCGCGGGACGACGATGGTAGAGCCAGGCGGGATGAAGGCGGCCTTGTGGTTCCATACATCGACCAGAAGCGGCTGAGCGCTGCCATCTGGGTAAAGGACGAAGACACGGGATTTATCCGCGTGAAAGGTGAATCCGCCGGCCTCCATGATGTAATCGCGGGGATCTTTATCCTTCCGGAACTGGAGCGCGGCGGGAGACAGAACCTCCCCCGCCACACGGACCATCAAGGGTCGTCGGGGGATGTAGACCCGGTCCCCTGATTCCAGCAACATATCAAGCGCTGGCTCGGTTGCCAGCGCGCCGGGGTCCGCTTCGACCGTGATGCGGCCAACGGCTTGCGCTTGTTTGAGTTGATCGACTAATTGCTGGACAGCGGCGATTTGCGTGGCGTCGGGCGCGTCCTTTTGTTCCAGTGCCGCGGCCAGTTTGATCTCGAGATCCTGGGCTTGCATGTGAAAGCGCGATTCTTCGGCGCGGCGTTCGGATTCCCGACTGAAGATGGCGCCGTCCGGATAGGCCTCTGTCGTCAGGCTCCCGGCTCGTTCCAAGAGATCGGATAGTTTGTCCCCGGGCAGAAGATCGTAGCGTCCCGGGTGTTTGACTTCGCCCGTGATCAGGACGCTCGTGTTCTCGGGCTTTCCGAACGTCTGATTAAAGCGGACGGCGTCCCCTGCGGCGATCAGGATGTTCGCTGGATTTTGTTCCCGGAAGTTGACGAGCGTTCGGCGAGTCCCTGATTTTCCGTGGCTCTGGTGGCCTTCGCCGGATAAGGCCGATGTCAGCTCGACCCGAGACGTGTCGGCTTCCAGCGTCGCGCCGCCCGCCGCAGCCAGCAGGTTTTCAAGCGAGACGCCCTCAGCCACGGGCCAGGGGCCGGGATCCCGGACCGCGCCGCGGACGAAGGCCGCCCGTTCTCGTAGAAAAGAGCGCAGAGCTTTGTCCGGAACGATGTCGGCTGTCGCGTCTTCGTTGGATCCTTCTTCCGTCGTGCCGGGCGCCTTCTCGCTATCGCCCAGTTTGACGATTTGCGTGCGGGAAAACAGATGGACGACGTCGCCGTCCTGAAGTTTCCGGTCGTAGCCGCCCTTCAACACAAGCAGGGGTGAAAAGGCTGTCAGTGTCCGTGATAGCTGGTTTTTGTCCCAGCGCTCGACGACGCCGATCAGGGGATAGATATCCGGACCAAAGGCTGTTTCGTCCGATAAAAGCGCCGCCAGCGTTTTGTTTTGCGCCAAAGCATGGAGCCCGGGACGGCGGGTATGGCCGGTCAGTTCCACAGTTCCAGCCCGGCGTTCCGTGCTGGCGGCGACCATTAAAATTGTTCCGTCTCCAAAAAGCGGCGCATAGGGCGCGGTAATTTCATCAACAGTCTCCCGACCATCCGTCGTCAGGCCCAGCTTGACAAAGCGGTTTTCCCCGGGCGCCAAAACCCCGCCGGCCATGGCCAGAATCTCCTCCAGCGAGCGCTTTTCGCTTGCCTCATCCGGGGTGTGCCACATGCCGCGTAAAGCCCGGGGAATTTCATAGATTCCGGGACGTTTGACGCTTCCGGCGATGGCCACGGTCGGACCAATGGGCGGCACGATGATCCGGTCTCCGTCCCGTAGTCCCAAATCCATCCCGGCATCGCCGTGAATCAGCAGGCCGTAAAGGTCGATCCATGTGCTGCGCCCGCTCCGTATCAGTTTGATTTGCCGCAGGGAACCGGTTTTCTCAACGCCTCCCGCGGCGCTCAACGCATCCAGAACCGTATGAAAGACCGTTAAGGTTTGCCGCCCGGGTTTTTTGACGTGTCCGACGACAAGAACCCCTATCTGACGGACGGAGTCGAGGGAGACATAGACCTGCGTATCGTGCCGTTTCGCCGCTTCGGCCTCCAGCATCTGGCGCAGCTGGCCGATGGGGCGTCCGGCGGCGGCGATCGGGGGAAGCTCGTCCACGACCAGAAAGCCCTGGCTGTTGATCGGATAAGTCCTGGAATCCGTGCGCTCGCCCCGGAAGGTGACCGTCAGGGAATCTCCCGTTCCTAAGATAAAATCATCCTGGACGGCGCCTGAGGGAATCGGGATGTTCACGGCTGTCGGGGAGCTATCGGTTCCCGCTGTGGCCGTGCCGAACATATCGTAGCCGAACTGATCCAGCTCGTCGACGATTCGGCCGGAGTAATAAGCTTCCAAGCGGGAACGCCGGGCCGCATGCGCCTTGTCCATTTGTTCCAGCAAAGCGCGAGTGTCGCGGGGCGTCAGGACCGGTCCGTCCGGGATGGCGCCCCTGTTTTCGGCCTGTTCGACTGTTCTGGAAAAGGGGTGGGTCTGAAGGTCTCGGGCGATCTCCGCGGCCTGGTCCCGCTCGTTATCGAGCCAGGGTGGAACAACCGGAAAGCGAGTCTCTGAAAAACCTCTGGTTGTGAAGGCTGTTAGCAGGAGAAGAAAACAAAAAACGGAAAAAGGGGCAGCATGTTTTGTCCATGCAGACATTGGCGGGCTTGTCTTCTTTCTTTCGCCCTGCGGCGGCATATTTTTTGAATCGGGATGAAGACCATTGTGACCTTTTTTTCGTCGAAAGGCCAGCCCCAAAATCGTAGAGACGGTCTAGTCCGTTAACGGGCGGCTTCGATCAGGCAAACAAATTCCTTCAGGCGCTGCGTTTCCGGGGTTTCAAGGATCGCGGGCGGTCCTTGTTCCACGATTTGTCCGTCGGCCATGAAGACGATTTTATCCGCGGCGCGGCGCGCGAACTCGATGGCGTGAGTGATCAGAAAAACGCCGATTCCCCGTTCCTTGAGGTGTTCCAGTTTTTTCAGGATCCGGCCTGTCTGTTCGACGTCGAGGGCGCTGGTGATTTCATCCAGCAGAATGTAGCGGGGGTTCAGTATCAGCGCCCGGGCAAGCGCAACACGCTGCCGCTGGCCGATGGAGGCCTGGTTGGGATACTGGTCGATGAAATGGTCCATCTCGAACAGCCTGATCAGACCTTCCAGATCTTTTTCTGCGTTGCCCGGATTGTGATTACGGGCGGGGAGCATGATATTTTCCCGCAGGGTCAAATGCGGCCAAAGAAACAAAGACTGGAAGACGACCGTCACGTCCGGCCATGGCGGGGTGATCGTGTCGTCCCGTGTAAGGGGAAAGTCGTATTGCTGTTCGTCGATAACGACCTTGCCTGTCGTAGGGTAGTCCAAAAGCGCTAACGCCCTCAGCAAGGTCGTCTTCCCCGTTCCCGACGGGCCGATCAGGCATGTGATTTCGCCAGGGGCGATATCGATTGTGACCCCTTTCAGGACGTTTTTATCTCCGAATGTTTTTTCAATATTGTGACCGGACAACATGCTTGATTTCCTTTTTCAGCCTTTATAACAGCGATAAGCGGCCCATGGGAACGAAAATTTGCCGGAAAGGGTTCGTTTTTTAACATAATTTATTGACAAGCGACTCGCCTTGCGCTACAACCGTGCGCATCAGGACAAATCGATTCGGACTTGCTTCTCAATCCCGGATCCACATCGTGTCACGACAGGGCGCTTTCATCCCCGAGGGCAGGAGAAAGAGGAAAAAATGATCTACGCGCAGGATAGTTTCGAACCGTCGACGTCGCAAGCGGCTATTCCCCCCCTTCCCTTTGGAAAGGGCGATATTGTCGGGATGCATGTGACGAGCGGCGGCGTGCTGGTTTTTGCGCTGGAAGACGGTCGTTCTGTCGGGGTGGACGGCTTCGAGGAGATGGCTTCTCGCGGAGAGACTCTGATCTTGGGCGATGGCACGACGTATCAGGCGCGGGAGCTGTTTACCAATCTGGCCAGCGACATGCCGTCCGTTGTGATTGAAAAGCCCGCGCCCGGGGAGATTGTCGCCTACGAGATCACGCCGGGTCAGAAATACATGATGACGTTCGATCCGCGCGGCGCAAAGACGGATTTTAGGGGTAACGGCGCTTTTTTGATCACGTTCGACGACGAAGGTCAGATTATTCTGGCCGGATTTCAAGACGCTATGGATGCCGCCGTTCCGGCCCAAATCGGCTACGAGCCGGGCGCCTTTCTATCCTTGCAGGATTTTTCCGGGATTCTGGGCATAGCGCAAGGCGTTGTGCCGGCGACCTTTGCGGAACGGTCGGCCGAAGAAACCGTTGACGAAGCTCAGACGACGATTCGCAGTCAGCAAATGGAAGACGCGAAATTAGCCGCGATCGCTCAGCAGCTTGCCGCCGTCGAACCGGCCGCGGGCGGGACGGCAGGAGCTGCGGGTGGCCGCGGCGGATTCGGATTTGAAAGTTCCGTGGAAGCTGCGCCTCTGGATTCGCCGGCTGCGGTGGGACCGATCGCGCCGACGGCCCTGCAATACGGGATTCCGACCGTTCTGGACGAGGTTCTCCCACAAGAGCCTTTGGCGCGGGCCGCGGCCCCGGTTCCGGTCTTGCTTCCGCCGGTTGTTAATGTCGGGAATTACGTTGTAGACGAAGACTCCTCGATTACAGTCCCGATCGAAGCCTTTTTGGATGCCGGGAGCACGCCGAACGGGGTTTTGACCGTGACGGTTAGCAATATCAACACGAGCTGGATCGTCACCAACGCGGATGGGACCTATAATGCCTCCACGGGCGTTTGGACGATCACGTTGCCCGCGGGACAAAACTACCAGGGGGCGTTGACATTTGCGCCGCCCGCGGACAGCGATGCGGATATGAACGATCTGGTCTTGACGGCCGCTGTCTTCGATCCCGCGACCGGAACGACCGGAACGGTGGCGGACACGTTCGACATCACGACCGACGCGGTGGCGGATGTTCCGACCGTAGACGGATTGAACAACATCGGAAACGAAGGCGCCGTTCTGGCGGTGAACTTGACGGCCCATGTCACGGATATGGACGGATCGGAAAGCATTACGGCCTATACGATTTCCGGCGTACCGAGCGGCTTTGTGTTTAATCAGGGCAATAATCTCGGATCGGGGGTATGGGCCTTTACCCCTGCGGAAATCGCCGGGTTGACGATCGCGCCGCCGGCCAATTTCGTCGGGACGATCAATCTGAGCGTGACGGCCACGGCGACGGAAACCGCTCTTTCAGGCGCGGAGCCGGATTTAAGCGACAACAGCGCAACGGCCACGGATGCGTTTTCCCTGACCTGGAACCCGGTGGCGATGCCCCCTGTCGTGGGAGCGAGCAGCTATACGGTCGACGAGGACAGCTCTGTCGTCGTCCCCATTCAGGTCGCTTTGCCCCCCGGCGGGACGGGGAACGAGATTCTGACCGTGACGGTCAGCAATATCAACACGAGCTGGACGGTCGTTAATACGGATGGCACTTATAACGCCGCCACAGGCGTTTGGACGATTACGTTGCCGGCCGGCCAAAATTACAGCGGCCAGTTGACCTTTGCGCCGCCCGCGAATACCGATGTCGATATGACGAATCTGGTTTTGACGGCGTCTGTGTTAGAGCCCGCGAGCGGCACGACCGCGACCGACAGCGACACTTTCGACATCATTGTCGACGCAGTGGCGGACGTTCCGGTCGTGGACGGGTTAAATAATACCGGAAACGAAGGCGACGTTCTGGCGGTGAACGTTTCGGCCTTTGTCACCGATCCGGACGGGTCGGAAGCGATCACGGGTTACACGATCGCGGGCGTTCCCCCAGGCCTTTTCTTTAACCAGGGCACCAATCTGGGCGCGGGGGTCTGGTCTTTCACGCCGGCGGAGGTCGCGGGCTTGACGATCACTTCGCCCGCGCATTATGCCGGGACGATCAATCTGAGCGTGACGGCCAC
>JAGRJZ010000005.1 GCA_020442505.1 Alphaproteobacteria bacterium
CCAGGCTGCGCTACGCTCCGACTTGACGGGTTTGTTTATAGGAAGACACGATAAAAAGCAAGGGTCGTTTAAAAAATACCCAGTCTGGAAACAATTATCCGCTCTTTCCGCTCAGGCATAAGTTTTCTCTTGCAATGCTGTAAAAAATGCCTATAAATCTTGGCGAAACGCGAGTGTAGCTCAGGGGTANNGGTAGAGCACAACCTTGCCAAGGTTGGGGTCGAGGGTTCAAATCCCTTCACTCGCTCCATTAAATCAATGACTTAGACCGAAACGCCGCAAGGCGTTTTTTCTTTAGGTACCACATAGGTACCAGCGCAAAGCACGCATTCCTGCCATAAACTCCAAACTTCTGATTTTCTCAAGCAATCAAATTTAGGGGTACTTTTGGGTCATATCGTCTTTTGGAAATTTTCCAATTCTAATCCCGATGACGGATTCAAACCGTTGGCTCAGTCTACACCGCCGGGGGCGCGCCGTCAAAGAGAGCCTCCGTGATCGTCGCCCCGCTAAAGACGGCGTTCTCCAGATCGGCACCCCGGAAATCCGCCTGGCGCAAATCGGCCCCGGTGAAATCGACATAGCCCAGATCGGCGCCCCGGAAGACGGCCTGCGGGAACTGGCCGCCGGCACATTTAGCGTAACGCATATTGCTGCCTTCCAGAACGGTCGGAGTCGATTTTTTCTGACCGGCGATTTCAAAAAAGAGCGGCGAAAAATCGGCATTCCGAAGATCCGCATGGCTAAAGCGGGCTTTTTTCAGGGAGCTGGCACGGAAATCCGCGCCCTTCAAAAAACAGCTGCGAAAATCGGCCCCATCCAGGATGGAGCTTTGCAAGTGGATATCCGTCATATCCATCCCGCACCAGCGACTTCCCACGGCCCGCAAAGCGGTCAGTTTTTCCCCCGCCAGAGACAAAAGCGCCCGCAGATCAAATCCACTGAGGTCAAGCTGGCGGCCCTCTTTACCCATCGAGGAAACCCAGGCGCGATGCTCCCGAATTTTTTGCGGCAAGGGCGCGTCAAGTTTTTCCAACGAATCACCAACATTTTCGTCGGTGATTGTCTCGTCCAGCGACACGCCGCTTTTGCGGATCTCCTCCAGCTCCACGCCCGTCAAAATTGCCGAACGCATGTTGGCCCCGCCAAACCGGGCGCCTTTGATTTCCGCTTCGGTCAGGTCCGCGCCTTCGAACTGCGCGTTGCTGAGATCGGCCCCCGACAGATCGACCTTGGACATGATCGCGTCGGAAAAATCCGCGTGAACGGCCAACGTCCCCGACAAGCGCGCCCCCGCAAGATTCGCACCCCGGAAATTCACGTTATTTTCCTTCCCGGAGAAAGCCCCCTCTTCCGCCAGCCCCCCGGCGCGCAAATCCGCCGAGTCCAGATCCGCGTTTTCCAGATCGGCGTTTTCGATCTTGCAACCGCGCATATCCGCGCGCACGAAACACGTCCCGTTCAGATTCGCCTTCGTCAGGTTGCAGGCATACAAAGACGCTTCGCGGAAATTGGCGCCGGACAAATCCATTCCTGTCATGTCGCAGCCACTCAGATCGGCCTGGCGCATATCCCGCCCCTTCAGGGACAAGCCGGATAGATCCTCCCGCCTTAACATCGCGCGACGACCACCAGACTGGCCGTTCATGAAGCGCTTATGAAGCTCCGCAATCTCGTTCAGATTGTCTTGAGTCATCAAACCCGCGGAAAGTCGTCTCGTATCGTCGTGAAGCATCGCTTTTATCCCATCCCTTTGGTCCTGGGCCTCATGCTCCTTTTTACCCTGAAAAGCTTTACAAAAGCTTTATCTTCCTCCTCTGTGACATCGACATGATCCGCGCGCTCCCGCAAAAGAGCATCGGGATACGCCTCAACATGAGCCGTTAGAGCAGTCTTGTCTATTTTTCCACGGCGTAAACCATGTTTCCTCGGGGACAGATCGGGGCTACGAAGCCAACCATAAAGCGTATCAGGAGAAATCTTAAAAAGACGGGCCGCTTCATGCTTGCCCATGCCTTCTTCTACATGGGCCACAATTTTACGACGAAAGGATATTACAAGTCATGCCGGAGCATAGCACGTTCTCTAATTATCCGGGATAAATATACAATAAAATATCTGGTATGTCACACGTGTTTTTACTATAGTCGCAGAACTTCCCAAACCTTCCGAGGGGATTTTTGACCGTGACGCAAAAACACGAAGAAAAACACCCGCGCCCCGAAACGCCCGAGGCGATGCGCGCGACAAAACGGGCTGCGGCGCTGCGTGCGAATCTCCAGCGACGGAAAACCGCCGGTCGAAAAACGAAAAAACACGGAGAAACCACATGCCGCTAAGGGAAAAACAGGCTCGTGACGCGGCGCAAGACACGCCGCCTGGCATTCTGGCCGACCATCAGATTCGGGACCTGGCCGGGGTGAGCGGTATGATCGCCCCCTTCGTGGAAAAGCAGCAACGCGCCGGAAATATCTCTTACGGTCTTTCGTCCTATGGCTATGATGCGCGCTGTTCGGACGAATTTATGATTTTCACTAATGTGGATAACGCCGTCGTCGACCCTAAGAACTTTTCACAGCAGAGCTTCGTAGAACGCAAGACGGATGTGTGCGTCATCCCGCCCAATTCCTTCGTCCTGACCCGCACGGTGGAATATTTCAGGATCCCGGAAGACGTTCTGGTGATCTGTCTGGGGAAAAGCACGTACGCGCGCTGCGGTCTGATCGTAAACGTCACGCCTCTGGAGCCCGGCTGGGAAGGCCACGTGACGCTGGAGATTTCCAACACCACGCCCCTGCCTGCCAAAGTTTACGCCAATGAAGGCGTGGCGCAGTTTTTGTTCTTCAAGGGCAGCAGCCCGTGCGAAGTGAGCTATGCCGACCGCGCCGGAAAATATATGGGCCAGCGCGGCGTGACATTGCCGAAATTGTAAGGAGGGGTTTCCGGGCATGTTTTATAAACAATGCGCCGCTGTTTACATGCTTCTTGAGCGCGGCGAAAAATATTTCTTCCTGAAGCGCCGTAATACGGGCTATATGGACGGGTTCTACGGCTTGCCTGCCGGGAAAATTGACAAAAACGAAGACGCGCTAACAGCGGCCCTTCGTGAATTAAAAGAAGAAACCGGACTATCCGTTGATAAAGAGAACCTTAAACTGTGCCACGTCATGCATAGACAGGAATCACCGGAAAACCCGACGGATACATGGATTGACATGTTTTTTCGGATTACATCGTGGACAGGCGAACCGGAAAACAAGGAAAAACACAAAGCGGAAGAAGGAATCTGGCTTGATTACAGGGCCAACAGAGAAAAAATTGTCCCTGCCGTTTATCATGTGTTAGAGCAAATAGAAAACGAAACCCTTATATCGGCCTATGGCTGGAGAAAATCCGCATCCGGGACATGACAGCGAGGAGATCTACCGTTGATCCCCCCGCTTGCGGGGGGATGGCGCGAACAAGGTGAGCGTCAGGGGGGGGAGAGAAAAAAGATAACCAAATAACCATGACACAAAATGCGACAACCAAAAGAGCCAGGGCGTTAAGAAACAACCCCACCGAAGCCGAAAAGGCGCTGTGGTGGAAAATCCGGGCCGAACAACTGGGCGTCAAATTCCGGCGGCAATATCCAATGGGGCCTTATTACACAGATTTTGCCTGTAAGGAGAAAAATCTTGTTATAGAACTCGACGGCGGGCAACATGCGGAACAGGTAAATTACGATGAAAAACGAACCGCTTATCTGGAAGAGCAAGGCTATACGGTCTTACGGTTCTGGAATAGCGATGTATTGGACAACATGGAAGGCGTATTGACAAAAATTATGAATGTGTTGGAAACATCCCCTCTCCCCCCTGACGCTTCGCGTCTTCCCCCCGCAAACGGGGGGATCCACCCTCTATCCCCCCGTAAACAGGGGGACGGGCGCGTAGCGGACGAGGGAGAAGGGAAAACGATCGAACTCATCCGCACGGAGGTCAAAACCTCCGGGCTGGATAAAATCCGGATTCGCGGGGGAAACCGCCTGAACGGGACCATTCCGATCAGCGGCGCGAAAAACGCCGCCCTGAAGCTGATCTGCGCATCGCTCTTGACCGACGAGCCGCTGCAACTCACCAACATGCCCGTCACGCTGGGCGACATCCGTACGATGGGTGGCCTGCTGGATCATATCGGTGTCACGGTAGCCTTGCGCAGCGACAAAGTCGCTATTCTCCGCGCCAAAGAGATCAAAACCCCGGTCGCGCCCTATGATCTGGTCCGTAAGATGAGAGCCAGCATTATGGTATTGGGCCCCCTCCTCGCCCGGCATCACGCGGCCGAAGTATCCCTACCCGGCGGCTGCGCCATCGGCACGCGACCGGTGGACTTCCACATTGAGGGTCTGCGCGCGATGGGGGCAGAAATCCTCATCGAAGACGGCTACATCAAGGCCAAAGCACCGAACGGCCTCAAAGGCGCGCACTACACCTTCCCCAAAGTCTCTCACACCGGCACGGAAAATTTGATGATGGCCGCGACTCTGGCAGAAGGAACAACGCTTCTGTCCAACGCGGCGCGGGAGCCAGAGGTGGAAAATCTCGGCCAATGCCTGATCGCGATGGGCGCACGGATCGAAGGACTCGGCACACCGCAGATTACAATTCACGGGGTTCCGCGCCTGCACGGGGCGACGCACGAAGTCATGCCAGACCGGATCGAAGCCGGCAGCTTCATGATCGCGGTGGCTTTAACGGGCGGAACAATTCGCCTGCAAAACATCGCCCTGACGCATCTGACGTCCCTGACCGGGCCGCTCGAAAAGGCGGGGCTTTCCATTGAACAAGACGGCGCGGACCTGATCGTCTCCCGCAACGGCAAGCCGCTGGTCGGGACGGATATCATGACCGAGCCTTATCCCGGATTTCCGACAGACATGCAGGCGCAGTTCATGACGATGCTGACTTTGTGCATGGGCGCCGGGCTGGTGACAGAGACGATCTTCGAAAACCGCTTTATGCACGTGCCGGAGCTGTGCCGCATGGGCGCGAACATCACGGTCCACGGCAATTCCGCCATCATCCGCGGGGTAGAAGCTTTGCGCGGAGCGGAAGTCATGGCGACGGATTTGCGCGCGTCCATGGCATTGGTTCTGGCCGGACTGGTCGCGAACGGAGAGACCGTCGTCAATCGCATCTACCACCTTGACCGCGGCTATGAGGACATCGTCGGCAAGCTGACGGCCTGCGGCGCGCAGATCGAGCGACTTAAATCCTGACAAAGCTTTCCCTCTTCCAACGTACGCGAAAACCTTGTATGAAGGGTCGCCATAGCCCTAACTGTAGACAGATAAAAACAAAGCATCATCCCATGACCGTCAGAACCCGCTTTGCCCCCTCGCCCACCGGTTACCTGCATGTCGGAAACGTGCGAACGGCGTTGATTACCTATCTGTTCACGAAATCGCAAAACGGTCATTTCCTGCTGCGGATCGACGACACGGACCGCGAGCGCTCCAAAGCCGAATACGAAACCGCGATCGAAGACGCGCTGGTTTGGATGGGGATTGTCTGGGACGAAAAAGCCCGGCAATGCGACCGGATGAAGCGCTATCAGGAAGTGATAGAACGGCTCAAAGCCGCCGGACGCCTTTATCCTTGTTACGAAACGCCGGAAGAACTTTCTCTGAAACGGAAGACCCAGCTTTCACGAGGCTTGCCGCCGATTTACGACCGCGGGGCCCTGGCCTTAAGCGACGAGCAACGCGCGGCCTATGAGACCCAGGGACGCACCCCGCACTGGCGTTTTAAACTGATTCATGAACCGATCGTATGGCAGGACCTCGTCCGGGGCGAAGTGAAGTTCCACGGCGCGGATTTGTCCGACCCGGTTCTGATCCGAGAGGACGGCAGCCCTCTTTACCATTTATGCTCCGTCATCGACGATATGGACTACGATATCACCCATATCGTGCGGGGAGAGGACCACGTCTCCAACACGGCGGCGCATATCCAGATGTTCGAAGCGCTCGGCGCACCTGTTCCCCTCTTCGTCCATTTGCCGCTGCTCTCGGATTCCGAGGGGGGAAAGCTTTCCAAGCGCATGGGCTCTCTCAGCATTCACGAGCTCCGAGATCACGAGGGTCTCGAAGCCATGGCGATCGTCGATCTGATGGCCCGTCTTGGTACGTCGGACCCGATCGAGCCCTTTACTGACACGCAGCCCCTCATCAAAGACTTCGCCTTTTCCAAATTCGGACGCGGGGCCCCGAAATTCGACGTAGAGGAGCTGATGCGCCTGAACGCGAAGATCCTCCACGCGACCGCCTTCGACGATGTCGCCGTGCGTCTGGCCCGTATGGGATTGCCGGCGCTGGACGAGACATTCTGGAATGCGGTGCGGCCGAATCTCGCCCGGCTGGACGATATCAAGGAATGGGCCCGGGTCGCCCACGGACCGGTATCTCCGGTCATCGAGGATCCGGACTTTATCGCCGAGGCCCGCAAACATCTGCCCCCTGCTCCGTGGAACGAAAACACATGGATGGACTGGGCAAACGCGGTCAAAAATGCCACCGGGCGCAAAGGAAAAGATCTTTTCATGCCGCTGCGCCAAGCTTTGACGGGAATGGATCACGGACCGGAACTGGCGGTCCTCCTGCCCCTGATCGGACCGGAGGAAACCGCCCGACGGTTTAATTCTGCCTCGTAAGACGGGATTTTCTACCGGCTGATATGCAGGTTTGAAAGGCTCCGGGCAATTTCTTCAAAAACGTCGATCAAATCCCTCTGAGAGGGCGCGTGGTAATAGAAATCCGGAGAAGACGCGCAATCACGATACAAATCACGAGCTCCTTCTGCATCGGCAGAGAAGGTAATCGTGTATATTTGTATACCCGCTTCTTTCATGTTCTCGCACACCTCGAGAAACCGCTCGTCCAGCTGCTGCACGCGAATGCTGTTATGGTTTGAAAGCCAATATGCATTATAGAATCCCACCGAGTTTTCGCCGTCTGTCATCATCACGACGATTTTTTTCCATGTATGATCATCCCAGTCCGCCCCCTCTGTGAAAGGAAACTCTGGAGAAATAAGACGATACCCCCAGACCATCCCATAATTTCCAACCGTCCCGCCCCCGGGAGCCATACTGTTAATGATGCGTGTCAATTTATCCTGATCACTCGTCAGCGGAAGAACCTGAAGAGGCGTGCAATGGGCGTTAGGATGGGAATCGTCCACCTCAATTTGTCCATCACGTCGTCTCAATTCTTCGTAAAGATAAGGCTCCCACGGGCCCTCATGATCAATCGTGTCATAGGGATAAGGGTCGTTATCGAAAAAGTCGCGTTGCCACCCATCTTCGTTATAAGCAATAACGCACCCCATCCATTTCTGTCTGCTTATTGTGTACTGGGCGCTACCTGGATCCCATTGCCATCCTTCCGGCAAAACAACGAAGGGCTGCCCTCCGTCATAAACCTCACCGTCAGGTGTAAAACCCAGACCATAAGAGCCAATATTCACTGTATCGGCATAAGGGACTAGGCCTATTTTAACATGTTCAGGATCTTCCGCGGAATCAAACAACACATCAACAAAGTTGCGGGACGCTGCGCGCAACGCCGCAATTTTTCCTCCGGTTCTCATGGAGCCTGTATTATCCAGAACAAGCACAACCTCCAGACCCATCGTTTCCCGTTGAACCGTCGTTTCCCGCCGAACCGTCACGGTATCAACTCCTACGATTCGGAGGAATACCGTTGAATAATCCGCAGCGGCAGACACATGGACCTCGTTATCGGTAACGCTGACCTCCAGGTCGTAGGTCAGACCAATTCTATCTTCCGGATAGTTGGCATCAAAAAATTCAGAGACACGCGCCTCGATTGCATCCGGATCACTTGTAGAGGCTGCCGCCGCCAGAGCGGCCGCATCGAGCGCCCCGCTCAAACGCTCCCGCACAAGATAAATCTGCGCAAAATCAACGGAAGCGCCCACGGAGGCAACAAGAACTGGCAAGACAACCGCAAAAGCAATTGCGAGACCGCCCCGGTCACTTTCCCAAAAGCCTGACACGTATTTTTTTATGATCTGTAACAAAAATCTTTATCCTCTTTGCACAACAGGAACTCTTCGACCACGAGCAAAAGCGACCTCTTGCATCTCAAAACCATCCACAGAAAACACTGAAAAAGAAGGTTCAAAATTATACCTGACCACGACAATCACGACCCCCTCACCTACCGTTCCTAAACCGTTTGCGCGATCTAGAACGTCGGGCACATCTTGCATTCCCTGAACTTCAGACCAGACAAGCTGGGGAGAATCGCTGTCGTCGAATTCCGCGCTGATAATCGCGAGGGAAAAATTATTAAGATCATAAGGCTCTATAACCAGTTCTCCGGCACGAACAGCTTCGTTCAGCATGTCATCATCCAAAGAATCAACCCTGGCGACGAGATCCGCGACGACCTGAGAGGACACAATCAGCTTTTGGTCGACCAAGATAGCTCTCCCTATATCGAAGGAGCCCAACAGAAGCAAAAGCAAGACGGGAAAGACCAACGCAAATTCGATTGCGCTGACCCCTTTTTCATCGGTCACAAAATTTCGAATATAACGATTTGGGGACACCTTTTCGCCTCTCTAAAATTCGTAAGGTTCCGTTTCCAGGACAATTGTCGAAAGCAACAGGCGTATATTCCCGGAATAATCAGAAAAAATACTGCCGATAACGGGAGTCATCAGAGAATAACGATACGCCGCACGTATCAGCACAACCTCTTTCGATCCGCCGGGATTAAACACAGCGTCCTGTAGATTTCCATCCTCATCGATATCGGGCTGTGCGGCATTGGCGAACGAATCAAGTGGCTCCACCGAATATTGAAGATTATCGCAGTTCAGAAGAACGCTGGCATGGTCACACAGGGCCTCGAAAAACATGCCTTCCGGATCGGCTTGCGCCTGTTGAATCTGGCCTGTCCTGACCAGACGCGCGGCGTCAGATACGGCTCCCTGTAAGACGTAGGCGCTCGCGGCCATCAGGGACAGCTCAA
Organism: Alphaproteobacteria bacterium; assembly: GCA_020442505.1. Taxonomy (GTDB): domain Bacteria; phylum Pseudomonadota; class Alphaproteobacteria; order Micavibrionales; family Micavibrionaceae; genus JACKJA01. Next base: position 9,044 of record JAGRJZ010000005.1, read on the forward strand.
TTGTTCCAATAATAATCAGAAAAAACGGAATCGCGAGAAAAGCGAACTCGATCGCTGTCGCGCCGTCATGTCTTTTCAAAAAAAGGAAAAACCGATCAAACAGCATTTAATAACTCTCTCTAAGTACGCACACCACCTTAAGTGGTTATTATAACAATCATTTCTGATAAATAATATTATCATAAAATTTTATCTTTATGCATAAAAAATTGGTTCTGTTGAGATTTCATTTAAGCCATTGGAGGGCGGCGACAAAATGGAGGAAGGCGGTGAAGTTTCGTTTCAACTTGTCGAGCCGCGCGAAGATACGGCGATAGTGTTTCAGAAAACCGAAGAGACACTCGATCTTGTGCCTCTCTTTGTAAAGCTTCCCGTCGTAAGGCCGCTCTTCCAGCCTGTTATCGCGGAGCGGAATATGGGGCTCGGCATTTTGCTCAACGACAAAATCCCGGATATCGTCGCTGTCATACCCTTTATCGGCGAGCAGTTTCTCAAACGCCATTCCTTCTATCAAAGGAATGGCTTGCGGCGCGTCGTAGCGCTGTCCGGCGGTCACGATAAAGTGTAGAGGATTTCCCAAAGCATCGCACAGTCCGTGGATTTTGGTTAAAAATCCGCCGCAAGACCGGTCTAATCCTTCCTGTTCCTGAAACTTTTTTTGGGGGTGGCGCAGGCGTGCGCGCGCAAGATCGTGCTGTCGACCATGATGTATTCCATGTCCGCATCCTGGGCAAAATAATACAGCATTTTGTACCAGATGCCTTTTTTTGCCCAGTCGGCAAAGCGGCGATAAACGGTGTTCCAGTCGCCGTATTCAGGGGGTAAGAGCCGCCATTGAGCCTCCGAACGCGCTATCCAGAACACCGCCTCCACAAACCGGCGACATTGTTCTTCGTTGCGCGCATAGATCTCTGAAAACCCTTGAAGATATTCGTAAATTTTCTCCCATTGACAGGAAGTTATCCGTTGCTGATATGACATTCCGCATCTCCTTTTTGTACAGAATCTCATATTTTTAATTAAATCTCAACAGAGCCTATGTCGATCACCCGGAAATCGTCCGCTCTATCACGGCGTTTCCGTGGATAAACTCATTCGATGAATCCTAATTGGTATTATAATTTTGTATGACATGTTCGATTGATTTAAGAGAGCGGCTTTGAGGAAGATGTGCGGCGCGATACGGGCTGGGCCGCGCCGTAAAGGGAGCAACGTCAAGGCATTGACAGTTGAAACGGCTGTATAAAATGGAAGAACGGGCTCTCGCTCTCCCGGGAAACGGCGCGCCGGAAAGCGAATGTCAGTCGCTCTGCCGATTCCCGCGCAAGGCCCGCAACGCCTCTCCATGTCCGCGCCAAACTCCGCAGCGCGATAAAGGACACGGACCCCAAAGGATCGAACGGCTGGTTTTTCCGCAACATTCCCCCTACATCAGATCTCTCACGTGACGTCATCAAAAGACTCCTTTCCAGACGTTCTCATTCTACAGAACAATGAGCGAGATGTCAAAAAAACCCGGGCGTTTGGAAACGGCCGGGTTCTCGCTTGTTTTGTTGGCGAATTCAACCGATCACTCAAGCGGCAAAGGCGAGTCGGACTGCAAACGGAGCCAGGCGATCAACGCCGCGCGATCTTCCGGTTTTTTCAGTCCGGCATAGGTCATCTTCGTTCCCGGCGCAAACGCTTTCGGTTTTGCAAGGAACGCGTCCAGATCTTCATAGGTCCAGGTCCCGCCGAGTCCCTTGATCGCGTCGGAATATTTAAAGCCTTCGACAGATCCCTTAGCCCGGCCGAGGACGCCCCATTGATTCGGGCCGGTCATGTTCTTACCGCCCTTGTCAAAGCTGTGACACGCAGCACATGCACGAGAAAGCTTTTTACCCTTCTCAACATCGGCGGATGCGATCATCTCGATCAAAGACAACGACTCAGCCGCAGGGGCGGCCTCCTCAGCGGCAGCCTCAACAGCGTGCGCGACATCGTCAGCGGACGCGACGATGATCGTCTGCGCCTTCGCCGGAGCGGCGGGTTGCGTTACTTCAATCGGGTAGGCGTTCTGGGACAATTCCTCCGAATGAACGGCTTTATCCGCGAGAAAACCGGAAAGATACGCTGCCGCGATCGCAACCACGAAAGCACCGAAAAATTTTGTGACCGTCATGTGATTTACTCCGTCTTTTAGGAAAAATGCAGGATACCCGCATAAGGTGATGTCACTATAACCGCGTCCAGATCATTTGTCGACAAGCAACATAGCATGCTTTATAGAAGCCCTGTGCACAAAGGAAAAACATCGAGCGAAAAAAGATGACCGACGCTACGCAGCAAAACATCGCCTTTCAAGGACAAGCCGGCTCTTACCACGAAATGGTTTGCCGGGCGACATACCCGAATATGTGCCCCATGGCCTGTCACTCTTTCGAGGCCGTCTTCCGGGCGGTGCAGGAATCCGAAGCCAGGCTGGCGGTGATCGCCGTCGAAAACACGCTGGCGGGACGGGTCGCAGACGTTCACCATCTAATGCCCGAGGCGGGCCTTCACATCGTCGGGGAATATTTCCTGCCGATCCGGCATGCCTTGCTCGGGATCAAGGGGGCGAAAACGGAGACGCTGGAACATGTGCACAGCCATGTCCATGCCCTGCCCCAGTGCCGTCAGTTGATCGAAAAGCTGCGGCTGACCCGTCATGTCAAGGCCGATACGGCCGGCGCCGCCGCATTTGTCGCCGATCAAAACGACCCGACGCACGCGGCCATCGCCGCGCCGATCGCGGCCGCTATATATGGTCTGGACGTTCTGCAGGAGGATATCCAGGACTCGGAAAACAACGTCACACGTTTTCTGATCCTATCCCGAACGCCGGAGACCCCGCCTTACCGGCCGGAGGATCCCGTCCTCACATCCTGCGTCTTCAAAGTCCGTAACATTCCCGCGGCGCTGTACAAGGCACTGGGCGGGTTTGCGACCAACGGCGTGAATATGACGAAGCTGGAATCCTATGTCGACGAGCACTTCCAAGCCGCGCAATTTTATTGCGACGTAGAAGGCCATCCCGA
>JAGRJZ010000079.1 GCA_020442505.1 Alphaproteobacteria bacterium
GTCGGCTCCAGCGGTCCGGTGAGCAGGGCCCTCTCGGGGATCGGCTGCGGAGCGTTCAGGGGATAGATGCAGGACGACCCCAAAAACAAAAGCCGCGCGACACTGGTGCGAAAGGCCGCGTGGATCACGTTCGTTTCGATGGCCAGATTATCGTAGAGAAAATCCGCCGGCGCGGCGTCGTTGGCCATGATGCCGCCGACCGTGGCCGCTGCCAGAATAATGGCGTCCGGGCGCTGTGCGGAGAGCCAGTCTTCCGTCTCGGCCTGGCGCCGCAGATCGAGCGCTTCCCGTGGCACGGTCAGAACGGTGCAATCCGGGATGCGCGCAAGACGCCGCAGGCAGGCCTGCCCCACCATACCGGCATGGCCGGCGACCCATACGCGTTTACCCTGCAAGCTGTGCAATATCGGCCTCCACCATGGTCCGGACCAGCCCCTCAAAGCCGGTCTTGGGCGTCCACCCGAATGTGCGGCGCGCCAGAGCGGCATCCCCGCAAAGCGTGTGCAGCTCCTGCGGCCGGAAGAGAGCGGGATCGATTCGCACAAGCGGCGTGCCGGTCGCCCGGTCGATTCCGCATTCCTCCAGACCAGAACCCGTCCAGTCCAGCATGATTCCGGTGCAGGCGAAAGCGGCGGTCACAAAGTCCCGGACGCTGTGGGTCTCCCCCGTCGCAAGGACGTAATCGCCGGGCGTCGGGTGCCGGAGCATTATCCACATCCCCGCCACGTAATCCCGGGCATCGCCCCAGTCGCGCCGGGCATCAAGATTGCCCAGGGTCAAAACGTCCTGCCGCCCGGCATGAACGGCCGCGACCGCGCGGGTAATTTTCCGGGTCACGAATTCTTCTCCGCGCACGGGACTTTCGTGGTTGAATAAAATTCCGTTACAGGCAAACAGGCCGTAGGCCTCCCGGTAGATCCGTACCATATGATAGGCATACAGCTTCGCCGCGCCGTAGGGGTTGCACGGGTGCATCGGGGTTTGCTCGTTCTGCGGCGCGGGGGCGTTGCCGAACATCTCGGAGCTGGAGGCTTGATAAAACCGGGCGGGGCGCTCTCTGTCGCGCAGGATGTCCAAAAGCCTTACCGTGCCCAGCGCGTTGATGTTCGCGGTCGCTTCCGGGACGGCGAAGCTGGCCTGGACGTGGCTTTGGGCGGCGAGGTTATAGATTTCGTCCGGGTTGATCGCCGTTATCAGGTGGCGCAAGCTCCCCCCATCCGTCATATCTCCCGTATGCAGGCGAAAGGAGGGATTCGGCAAAAGCGCTGACAGGCGCTGCGCATCGTCGGTCGCGCTGTAGAGGCGCAGGCCGTGGACGACATAACCCTTTTCCAGCAAAAATGCCGCCAGCAGCGCGCCGTCCTGGCCCGTGATGCCGGTGATGAAGGCCGTTTTTTGTGCGGTCATCGCGCGTTATGTTCTCGTCGTCTGATTGCGGGATACGGGAGTATGCAACAGATCGAGGGCCCGGAAAAGGGGGATTGTCAGAAAGCTTGCGGAGAGCGCGAGGCAGGCAATGTTCTTATATCTGGTGTGGTTTGCGGTTTAGCCTGCAGGGCATGAGAGGCGGCGTTAAAGGCGTCCGATTTGTTGTCGCGCGGTGAGAAAGGGGCTCCGTTCATTTTGATTTCGGAATCGGTTAAGGCGCGCAGCAACCTGAAATTGGGTGCACCCGGCGTGTCTGAAGCAGGCTTAACGTCAACGCATTCCCCAAGGGCGTCTTCGATGCTTTGTCCTGGGTACATATCCATGCTCATGGCAGCGCCTTTCTGACCTCGACATAGGCCATGTTGGTGATGATTCCGGGGAAGGGCGCGCCCTCCGGGAATTCCACCAGACCGATCTGGGTGTGGCTCGCGATCCGCCGGAACACATCCGAATCCGGACAGGGCAGTTCCGCGATCTCGTCATATCCCGCGCGGAACGAAATGCGCTTTTCGGTCACGGCCACGGTATAGGTGTCCGCCCTCGGCAAGCACGCCGGCAGAACGATGACAACCGCCTGGTTGTCGCCCAGCAGAAAATCGCAGCGTTTGAACACTGTCTCTCCCCTTTTTCGGTCTTCACCGGCCATTATAAGGGGCAAGCGGTTAACAGAGTGTGAAGAAGGGGCTCAGCCGTAGAAAAACAGCGTCCCGGCGTTCAGGGCGAACAGCGCCGTTGCCAAGGCCAAAATCCCCCCGGCGCATTTTTTCCGCGGGGCGCAGGGCGCGTGGACGCAGCCCGTATTGTGACAGTCGATTTTGCGGCTGTAGAGATAAACGCTCCAGCCCGTGGCCAGCATAACGGCGGAAAAGGCCAAAAGCGGACGCTCTGCGTGGTGCAGGGCCTCGTGCAGGGTCGAAAGACCCTCTAGCATCCCCGACGTCACGCCCAGACCGGCCGCCAGACCCGCGAGCGAGACCACGGTCGGGAGCACGCAGCAGAACACATGGCTCGACAGCGTCACCAGCAAAGACCAGTGTAAAAATGACTGTATGCGTTCCATCGTGGATCTTGCTCCGGTTTTGTGCTTGGGGCGTATTGTTATCCTGTCTTGCGGGGGCTGTCAATCAAGAGGATAAGAGGTGTATTGTGTAAAATTCACGCGTGTCTGTGAGCCAGCAGGGGGAGGGCGCTTAATCGCTGGGAGAATTCTGCGCGGTATGCGGGAAGGCCTTGTTGTTTCCACTGGTCTTCGCCCCAGATCAGGAAAAAGGACTCTTTGCCGACAAGAACGACTTTTCCGCTCCTCCCCAGCTTTATGTGGTTGAGATTTTGTTGACCGATTTGTAAGCGGCCGCTCCCATCAACCGCAGCGGTTGCCGAGAAAATAGCGGCAAGAGGCGCGATCTCAGGAGGGAGGGGGGAGACGTTTTCCGGAAAGACGATCAGCGCCGGTTGATCGGGATCAGCGACGATCGTCAGCGGAGGGATGGTGTCCTTTTTCGTCCCCCAGGGGAACAGCTTCTTAACCGGAACCCGTCCGGATGCAGCGACGCAGACATGTTGCCCGGAAAAGGAAAATGTTTGCATCAGACGATCCATATTATGGATTTATCACGTATCGTTGCGTAAGGCCAGCGTCATGAAAGGCGCGCCCCAATCGTCGAGCGCAATCTGACCGAACAGTTTTTCATCTTTCAGCCGTTGAAACGGCGTTTTATTCAGCCGCGCGGAGAACTGAATTTCACCGGCACCGCCGTTGTGAAATTCTACCCCAGTTTCTCCTTCAGCAAATCATTCACCACGCCGGGATTGGCTTTACCTTGGGACTTTTTCATGACCTGACCGACGAAAAAGCCGAACAGCTTGTCTTTGCCGCCGCGATAGGCCGCGACGTTGTCCGGGTTTTCCGCGATCACCTCATCGACGATGGCCTCGATCGCGCCGGTGTCGGTGACTTGCTTCAGGCCCTTTTCCTCGACGATCGCGGCGGCGTCTTTACCACTCGCGTACATCTCCGCGAACACGTCCTTGGCGATTTTGCCGGAGATCGTGTTATCGGCGATCAACCCGATCAGTCCGCCGAGTTGTGCGGCTGTGATGGGGGAGTCTTTCAGCGCCTTGCCGTCTTTGTTGAGCGCGCCGAGCAGCTCGTTAATGACCCAGTTCGCCGCCAGCTTCGCATCATTGTCGTTGGCGACCGTCTCGAAATAATCGGCCCGCCCGCGCTCGGCGATCAGGACGCTCGCATCGTACAGGGACAGAGCGTAATCCTGCATAAAGCGATGCTTTTTCTGGTCGGGCAGTTCGGGCAGGGTGGATTTGATCTGCGCCACGAAATCGTTCGAAATTTCCAGCGGCAACAAATCCGGGTCGGGGAAATAGCGGTAATCGTGGGCTTCTTCCTTGGAGCGCATGGAGCGCGTTTCCATCTTCACCGGATCCCACAGGCGGGTTTCCTGCACCACCGCGCCGCCATCCTCGATCAGCTCAATCTGGCGGCGGCATTCATATTCGATGGCTTGCTGCACGGCCTTCAGGGAGTTGACGTTTTTGGTCTCCGTCCGCGTGCCGAGCTCATCCCCCGGCCGGCGCACCGATACGTTCACGTCGGCCCGCATCGATCCTTCCTCCATGTTCCCGTCGCACGTGCCGAGATAGCGTAGGATCATGCGGAGCTTGGAAAGATACGCCGTGGCTTCTTCCGGTCCGCGCATATCGGGTTTTGAGACGATCTCCATCAGCGCGCAGCCGGAGCGGTTAAGGTCAACAAAGCTCTTGGTCGGGTGTTGATCGTGCAACGATTTCCCAGCGTCTTGCTCCAAATGCAGGCGCTCAATCCCGATGGCTTTGCTGCTGCCGTCCGGCAGGTCGATTTCAATCGCGCCTTCGCCGACAATGGGGTGCAGGAATTGAGATATCTGATAGCCCTGCGGCAGATCGGCGTAGAAATAGTTTTTGCGCTCGAACACCGATACGAGGTTGATTTTGGAGTTTAATCCCAGTCCGGTGCGCACGGCTTGCTCGACGCAATGCTCGTTCAGCACGGGCAACATGCCGGGCATCGCCGCGTCCACGAGGGATACTTGCGCGTTCGGCGCGGCTCCGAAATGGGCGCTAGCGCCCGAAAACAGCTTCGATTCAGCGATCACCTGCGCATGGACTTCCATCCCGATGACGACTTCCCATTCACCTGTTTCGCCTTTGATAAGAGTTGCCATGTTGTTGCTCCGTTTTTTGTATCGTTTTTTAACCACTAAGTTCACTAAGGACGTTAAGGTCTTTAAATAAAACACAGAATCTTGTTTTTAAATCATAATATTCCAGTAATCTTTTTGATTTTTAGACATTCAACTTCTCTTCCTTAGTGATCTTAGTGCCCTTAGTGGTTTTTAAAATCTTATCTATCACCCACGGCGCGATCAGCAGCGCCGTAAAGAAAATCCCGTTCATGTAGTCTTTGTAATAGCCGGTAACTTGCAGTGCCGTCAGGGCAATGAATCCGATCAGCATAGGCCAGAATACAGCCGCACCGGTCGGCCGTTTATCGGTGATAAAGACCCATAATGTAGGCGTCAAAATAGCCCAGTAAGCGAATAGGAAATACAGTATGTCCATCACATCACGGAACATGAGAGCTAAGACGGCGCTGCCGCCAAATACGGCCATGATGCCCCATTTTAAGCTTTTGCGAGGGTGTTCGGATTGTTTGCCTAAGATTGCCATGACGCCGTCATTGACGATAGCTTGAGCTGTGATGAAGCCTGCCGTATCGAGGGTCGACATGATCAAGGCCAGAAAGGCGACAAACAAAAATGGCCCGAACCACGAAGGAAGATAGTCGCTTGCCAGTGTCGCTATATATTGGTCTGCGGACAAATCGGGGTTTTGTGTCAGCATAAAGGCGCCGAGAAATATAGGAAGGCCCACGAGTACAAAGAAGCTGATGATGACCGTTGAGGCAACACCGCGCCGTGCATCTTTATCCGAGCGCGCCGCCATAATGCGCTGCCAAATCTCAGCCGCGGCTAGCGTTACGCATATGCCGCCAAAAATGTTTACGACAAGAGAGCTTAGCGTTAGCTTTTGGCTCTCCATCATGTAGGATAACTGAACGGGCTGGGCATCTTTTGATAACAAGAAAAGCATGAAAAACATAATGCCGAGAAAAGCGAATTGGGCAATGTCTGTTCTCATAAGAGCTCTGAAGCCGCCAATCCATAGGTAAAAGCCAATAATGCCGGCGAGCGCGAGAACTGTTATTTCATAGCTCCATCCCGAAAATCCGGATATAACTTTTGCGCCGGCGACAAGCTCCATTAAAAACCAGCCCATATAGCAGACAATTACAGTGACGGCGGCCATAAGACCGGTTGGTTTGCCAAAGACAGCGCTTGTAGTATCGGCAAGTGTGTAGGTGTTTTTCTCTATCGCTATGTTTCGCAAACGCGGTGCAAAATAAGCAAAGACGAGGAATGATGTCATATAGCTGATTGTTATGACCATCAGGCCCCAGAAATCGCCTTGCAAGTAACCGTATGTGAGCAAAAACCATCCGGCGTTGGCCCAGCTGGTTCCCAAGCTCATGGCGATCGCCCACCAAGCGTAGCGGCGGGAGCCGATCAGATAGTCTTCACGGCTTTCGTTGCGTCCGGCTATCCAGCCGATGCCCAGAACAAAGGCGATATAGGAGAGCGGTAAAACGATATAGAGGATCTCAACGGCCATATGCTATTTTCCTTGAATGCAATCCAGCGCCAGACGTTTTTCCCTTTGCGCGAAGTCCGGGCTGTTCACAATCGGGCCCATCGGGTCGTAAATATTGGGGTCTTGCGCCAACACGTCCTTCAGGCGCGCCTGCGCGCTATCGGCGGTGTAGCGGCCCATTTTGTCCGCCAGGCAGGAACAGATCCCCTCCTTGCGCTGGAAGTCGTTTTCCATGCATTTGTTGTAAATGAGATCGCGCACCGGAAATTCCATGCAGGGGGCGTAGACGTCGAGCAAAACCTTGTTCAACGCAAGCCGTCCAGCGGGGGAGGGGTCTTGCATCGCTTGCATATCCTCCATCGTCAAATTCTTTTGGGTGTGGTAGGCGGTGCACTGACAAAAAATATCCTGCGTGCCGGCGGACATCGTGCCTTCCGGTTTTTTCATGCAGTTCTCGTAAAACCGCGCCGCCGTGTCGTCGGAAACGGGCGTCTGTGCGGCGGCGGACAGAGGGGGCATAAAAAACAGCAGAATCAATGCGAGTAGGCCCGTTATTCGCATGTTCGTATGTTCGTTTTTCGGAAAGGGAAAAACGGAGGGACGAAAAAACGAAGAACGAATGTGAGAAAAACGAAACATGCTACGCCGCCTTTTTGGTGACCATTTGCGGCATGGCGGTAAAGCCCGCGGCTTGTTCGAGAACGCCGCCGACCCGGAACAAGGTTTCCTCATCCCATGCCTTGCCGATCAATTGCAGCCCCAGCGGCAGGCCATCGGAAGACAGCCCCGTCGGAACGTTCATGCCCGGCAGGCCCGCCATGTTAACCGTGACCGTGAACACGTCGTTCAGGTA